>JBGAUK010000039.1:0-27515 GCA_044228695.1 Chromatiaceae bacterium
GGCAGGACTGAAGGGACCCCTATTGCCAGTATGCCAATCAGTAGCCAAGGGTAAGATGAAAGGAACTTCATGAGCGACTCTCCTCTGCAACAGATGAAAAGATTTTGGATCAGGGCCGGCGGATAAGTTACTCACATGAAGTCCTTGATGCCAGAGAGTCCAAAAAAGATGATGAAAATCATAAAATTGAAGTGCCAAAGACTTGTTGTGACCGACTTACATCGCGGGATTTAACTATAGGAGCGTATCCGATCCCCGACCCGGGCACTGAGCAGCCTGTCATTCAAGATGACGCCGGCCAGAATTCCTTGTCGTCATACATCGACTTGCTTAAGGGCAGGACATTAAATTCACGCCGGATTTCGATCAGGGGGACGTGGGCTATCGCCAGATGATCCAATTGACTGAAATCCCCCCGACAGGCTGAGCCGCGCTGGAGTGCTTCGGCGAACAGTTCGGGGGCACCGGGCAGATCGAGAGCACCCCGGATGCCGCCGACATGGTAAGGGTCACCATCGCGACCATAGGGGACGAACTGAAGATCGGTGCCGTGGGTGAATAGCCCCACTTCGTGAATCAGGAAGTTCGTCAGCGATGCCATCCAGTTGGCGTCGCTGTTGTTCAAAGCCAGTTTGAAGGCGCCCAAGGCAATCTCGCCGGGTCCAGTGGCCTCATAGCCCGTGATCACGTGATTCATGTCGTGGCAGACATAGTAGCCAGGGTTGGGAGTATCGCGGCCGGGGATGGTCAATTTGCTGCGGCGGTAGAAGCTCCCAAAGGCCCAACCCAGGCTGCCGTATGGCATCTCCGGGAGCCGCTTGACCAGTTCGAAGAATTCGTCGTCGTACTGGATCGTCTCGCCCTGAAATCCCGCGCGGTAACGCTCCGACAATTCTGGCATGTAGGTGCCGTACCACCGGACAAAGTCCGCCGTGGCCTCCGTCGCCGAGAGCTGCGCGAATTCTCGAATGATGGCGAGCTGGGGACCATGAAACCGCAGTGCGGCGGCGTAGGCCTCCAGCCGCGCGAGCTGGGCCTCGCTTTTGGGGTGGCGGCAGAGGTCCAGGATGATGGCCATCTGCATGAATAGCCGCTGATACTGATGCTCCGGCAGGTGTGCGGGCAGCGCCTCCGGGGACAGGTATAGGGATTTGGACAGGGATGCAAGATCCGCCGCGAGAATGTGACTGGCCACCGCCCGGAAGATGCGTTCTTGCTCGGGGGTGGGACCGCCCTCGATATCCATTAAGCCGGCCAGACCACGAACGATCGCCCAGGACACATCCGCGGGAACGGGAAAGTGGATTTTGAGACCTACATCATTTTTTGGCATCTGAATCATACCTGTTGATATCGCGGAAAATAACCACTGTCAGCAAGGTGCCCCTCCAGGCCTCGCACCACCCCTGGTCTGATCGCATGGGGTGGTTGGACGCCTTCCCAAAATGTCGGGTAACTGGCCAGGGTTTTGGCAGCTAGCCGGCTGAGCTTGGCGGCTGTGTTTGGTAACCCCTCAAGGCAGCAGGGCCTCCCCGGCGAAGAGGGACGCGACCGTCTCGCGGGGGCGGACCAGATAAAGGTTGGCGCCATCCACCATGACCTCGGGGGCGCGGGGGCGGCTGTTGTAATTGGAACTCATGGTGAAGCCGTAGGCGCCGCTGCCGCGGACGGCCAGGAGGTCGCCGGGGGCGAGGGCTAGCTCGCGGCCCTTGCCGATGAAGTCACCGGTCTCGCAGACGGGGCCCACCAGGTCGTAGAGGGCGCGCTCGCCACGCTCGTGGCGGTCGGCGGGGATGATGTCCTGGACGGCCTGGTAGAGGGCGGGGCGCACCAGGTCGTTCATGGCGGCATCGACGATGGCGAAGCGCTTCTGGCCGTTGTCCTTGAGCAGTTCCACCCGCGTCAGCAGGATGCCGGCGTTGCCGGCGATGGCGCGGCCGGGCTCCAGCAGAATTTCGTAATGGCGGCCCTCCAGGAGTTGGTCCAGGGCGCGGGCATAGTCCGCAGGCTCGGGGGGCGTCTCGTGGGTGTAGCGGATGCCGAGGCCGCCGCCCAGGTCCAGGTGATGGATGGGGATGCCGAAGCGTTCCAGCCGGTCCGCCAGTTCCAGGACCCGCGCGAGGGCGTCGAGAAAGGGCGACAGCTCGGTCAGTTGGGAACCGATGTGGCAGTCGATGCCGGTGACGCGCAGGTGGGGGCTGGCGGCGGCGCGCTCATAGACCCGGTCGGCGGCGTGGATGTCGATGCCGAACTTGTTCTCGCGCAGGCCGGTGGAGATGTAGGGGTGGGTGCCCGCATCCACGTCCGGGTTGACGCGGATCGACACCGGGGCGACGGCGCCCAGGGTCCGGGCGACTCCTTCCATGCGCGCCAATTCCGCCTCGGACTCGAGGTTGAAGCAGCGGATGCCGACTTCCAGGGCCCGGCGCATCTCGTCCTCGCGCTTGCCGACGCCGGAGAAGATGACCTTGGCCGGGTCGCCGCCCGCCGCCAGCACCCGCTCCAGTTCCCCACCCGAGACGATGTCGAAACCAGACCCCAGCCGCGCTAGGACGTTGAGCACCGCCAGATTGGAGTTGGCCTTGACGGCAAAGCAGATGAGGTGTGGATGATGGCCGAAGGCGGTGTCGAAGGCCCGCCAGTGGCGCTCCAGGGTGGCGCGGGAATAAACATAACAGGGGGTGCCGAAGCGCTCGGCGATATGGGCGACCGGCACCTCCTCGGCATAGAGGCGATGTTCCTGGTACTGAAAATGATCCATCGGCGGGGTTCCTAGCGGACAGGTGGCGGCACGGCTTCCGGGCCGGGGATCTCGGGGGCCTGGTCTGGCTGCGGCGATGGCGCCGGGGATTCCCGGGGGGCTTGCTGCTGGCCGGCCGGTTCCTCCGGCAGGAAGAGGGGGCCTTTCTGGCCGCAGGCGGCCATCATCTGGCTGATGCCCAGCAGGGCGACCACAAGGATGAAGAGTTGGCGTGGCCAGCAAAGCATGGGTCGGGATTCCGGGGGGATAGGGGCCTGTAGGGTCAAAAGAGAGGCGAAAGGGCGATCGGCGCCTAGGGCTTGGTGGCCCTGTCCCCCGGGTGACCGGCGGCTGGCCGCTCCCGCTTGAGCGCCGCCAGTGGCGGTGCCTCGCGGCGTTTGTCGAGGAGGTGGTAGAGACTCAGGATGGGGTGACGAAACAGCATGCGTGGCCCGGCATAACGCATGACTACCCTGACCCGTTCCCGCTGGCTGGCGCTGTAGCAATGGACCTGGCAATTGTTGCAGGCGGGCTTCTCCTCGCCAAAGGGGCAGGTGGCGAGCCGCCGGCGGGCATAGTCCAGCAACTGGGCGCAGTCATCACAACAGCCCCTACGGGTGCCGTGGTGATCGTGGCAATAGAGGGCCATCATGGCGGCCATGGTCGCCTGTTCGCGGGCCAGGCGCGGACCGGCGGCCGGGGCCTGGCTCGCCTGGGAGGCGGTCATGGGGCGCGGTCCAGGACCTGGAGCTGGGCTCCCGCGTCCAGTTGGCGAATGATGGGTTTGAGAGCGGAGAGTTCGGCGGGCAGGGCTGCCTTGGCCTCGGCGGCGGCGGCCTGGTCCTTATAGAGATTGTAGATAAGGGCATACCAGGGCTTGCCGCGGTGGCTTTCCTCGCGGTAATAGAGGCGGTTGGGCAGGTCGGGGCGACTGGCGAAGCGGCGCACCTCCTCCAGGTTCTTGAAGCTGATGAGCTGAAGGGCCTGGGGCCGATCGCCAACGGTGATAACGCCCTCAACCAGGGCCAGGGCCGCCCCGGCTTCGGGGGCCGACACTAGCGTGGTCTGGGTGGCTGGCGCCGACGCGGCCGCTGGGGGCGCAGCGGTTACCGCCTTGGGGGCTGGGGGAGGGGTTTCCTCCGGGGTCCAGGTTTTCTGTTCCAAGGGTAGGTTGGCGGAGGCCAGGGTGTTCGCCAGGCTGTCGCGCAGCAGCAGCATGTCCTTGCCCAGCCGTTCTTGGGCCTTTTGCATCTCTTCAATCCTGACGATCAAGTCCGCGTCGGCGGCCTGGCGCTCCTCGGTCTCCTTCTTCAGGGCATCCGGCTTGGCGGGCGATTGCTCCGGCTGGCTGGCTAGCGTCTCCTCCAGGCCTTTCAGGCGGTTCGCGAGATCGGTGACGCCGGACTGGCGCTCATCGACCTTGGTCTCCAGATCCCCGGACAGGCGCGTGACGGCCTGGTCGAGCTCGCCCAGGCGTTCGTCCAGGGGGGCCGTGTCGATGGTGGAGAGGCGGGCGACCGCCTCCTGGATGCCACTCAATTGGGCGCCAACCTTGGCGTCGCCGGTGTTGATCTGGAAGAGGCCCAGGGTGGCCGCGCCGACGGAGACGAGGAAGGCAAAGAGGACGAAGGTGGTCGTCACCAGGCCCCGGCGTCGGATCTCCTCCTCGATATCGTCCCGCTGGGCGTCCAGGGCGCGCCTGACTTCCGTCGCGGTCCGGCGCCGATCGTCGTCCACGTCGGCGATACGCCCGATCAGCGCCACCTCGAGGTCCCGCAGCTTGTTGGCCTGGGCCTCCAGGGCGCTGTCCAGGGCCATGAGCCGGTCACCACCGCCCGTCGCTGAAGCATCGCCCGGTCGCCCCTGATCGGGGGTGCCTGAGCTGCCCGGTGGGGGAGCCGGGGTCTTGGCCAGCTTGGCCTGGTCGGCGGAGGAAGGTGCGTTTTCCATGTGATTGTCGGCTCCTGAGGGGCGTCTTTTGCGATCTGTCAATGATCCCCCAGCCGGGGGCGGATTCCAAGTGGAAACCCGATCCTGCCGCGGATTCTCCGGGAGGAATTCAGTGATCCCACATCACGTTCTTGCCCCGCGCCGCCGCCTTGGTCAGCAACTCGATCAGGGGCAGGGCGCGATTGGCCAGGCTGACATGACGTCCGCTTTCCTCCTCCTCTCGGCCGGCCGGGGGCGCCGGGTCTATTACCAGGTCCGGATGTTCCGCGACCGCCGATTGCAGTCGTGCCAGGGCCTGGGGAAGATCCGCGGCCAACAGGGCCCCGGGGATCCTGCCACTTTGCCCCATGAGCTTGAGCAAAGTCAGGGCTACGTCGCCAAACATGATGATGTCGGCATGGGCATCGGTTTTGAAAGTGACCAACATGGGGATATCCTCGTCGTGGAGATGGGGCAGTCGGCTGGCGGTTGGGTTTGGGCCCGCAAGGGCGATATTATCCGCGACCCTGGCGTGGCCGGTATAGAATCCTGTCATCCCCCTCGCCTGACCTGGTGGTCTCTCGGTTCGAGCCCCAGGCCGACCTGACCTCATTTTGGAAGCGCCCATGAAGAAACCTGACCTGCTCCTGCCCGCCCTCCTGGTCCTTGGCCTCCTGCTTGGCCCGCTCCCGGCGCTGGCGGAGATCCCCGCCACCCCCGTTATGACCCTCTATAAATTCAACGGGCCCAGGACCAACCCCTTCTATGACGCGGACGATTTCGCCCGGCGCGGCCCCCAATCCCCGGCGGGCCAGCTCACCCAGGGCAGTTCCATCATCCCCTGCCTGGTGATCCGTAATGGCAAGCCCCTGGTGGATGACAGCGGCACCCCCTACGTCGGCTTCGAGGTCGTCGTGGATACCGCCAAGGCCGGGCCCGAGTCGACCGATAAATTCAAAAAGGTACTGGCCGAGCGCAAGGGTCTGAAGGTTGAGAATCACCACTGTCCCCCCGGAATCAAGCGGGTCATCAGTGTCCGCGATTTTTATGCCATGACCAAGGCCCCCGCCTTCGATCCGCCCAGGACCGGCAAGGGCCAGAAAACCGAGGGCGGCGGCACCCTGGACCGGCTGGTGCGCGGCTTCCATAATTCTCCCCAATGCGATCAGGTCAACGACGACCTAGTGGGTCGTCGGGGCGCCCTGGCACAGGCCTGGGACAGCTATATCGCCGCCAACCAGGGCCGCGCCTCCGCGGAGGATCTCAAGCGCGCCAAGCACCTGGATTACGTCATGCGCACCGCTCTCTTCGAGGGCCATCTTGGCCGCGGCTGTAACGCCTATGGCGCCTGCGAGCGCAATATCATTGCCCTTTCCATCCGTAACCGCGCCGTCGGCAAGTGCCAGGCCGGTCAAGGCTGCCGTCAACCGGGCGATTTCCAGGGCGCCTCCTCATCCGTCTCCCAGTACAACATTTGGGATGAGTTTCTCACCCAGGTCTCGGGTCTCACCTCCTGCTATCTGCGGGATGACCTCGGCAGCGCCGGCAATGCCCGCAGCGGCGACTATTACGACAAGCTCCAGGCCATGCATGCCCAGAGTGTCGGCGATGTCGAGCGCATCATGTACGGAGACGAAGCGGCACTGCTTGACCTCTTCCCCGGCAATTCCGTGCGCGATATTACGGGCCTGCGCCATTACTACCATGCACCGGCCATGGGCAAGTGTTTCCCCAACTACAAGGGGGTCGAATACATGTCTGGCGCCATTGCCCGCAAGGGTGGTGATTTTGCCCTCATTGCCAACACCCGTATCCAGATCGATGGCAAGGAGGGCGAGGGTTATCGCTTTCGCGAGTTCCTTGTCATCGAGGACGAGGATGCCGATCGTATCCGCCTGGAGGACAACTTTCCCGGCTTTGCCGTTGACCCTCGCAAGGTCAGCGGCAAGCCCCCGGCCGCTTGTCCTGCTTATGGCATCCCCGGGGGCTGTCGCCACGACAAGATTGGCCGACATCGCAAGGTGCCCTCCTGGCTGGCCGAGGGCAAGCCCCTGGAGCTGAAGTGTCAGATCAAGGCGCGGGGTGAAAGCTGCAAGTCGGCCCCCGTCACCCAGTCCGTGAGCGTAGGCGGTGTCTGCGATACCCAGATGCGGCCCGTGGCCCATGTCGATTAGGGGTATCCCAGCGGCGGCTATTGGCCATCCGGGCCCGGGCTCAAACGACCCGAACCTGGCCGTGGCCCAAGGCTTAAGCCGCTAGCGAGAAAGCTACTATGACGACCAGCTATGACATTCACTTTTCCGGTGACCTGCAGCCCGGGGTGGATCCGGCGGTGGCGAGGGCGCGGATTCAGGGCTTGTTCAAGCTATCCGACGAGGCGGCGGCGCGGCTTTTCAGTGGTCGGACGGTAGCCCTGAAGCGGGGACTGGATCTGGCCCGGGCGGAGCGGTTGCGGCAGGTCTTCCTGGAGGTGGGGGCCCTGGCACAGCTGGTGGAGCAGGGGCCCGCGTCCGCCCAGCCGCCCCGGGCCACCCCCGTGCCGCCTCCGGTGCCCGCCGCGCAGGCAGCCCCGCGGCGCGACTGGGATCTCGCGCCAATGGATGGTCGGCCCCTGGAGCCAGATCCGGGCCTGGCGCCACCTGCGTTGGACATCAGCCACCTGAGTCTGATCCCGGGCCAGGACTGGAGCCTGGCGGAGTGCGACCAGGGCGTCAAGCCTGTGGTGGTGCCGGATATCCGTCATTTGCGGATGCTGGTGCCGGAGTCCGGGGTGGACCCGGACGAGGGTGCGGGCAAGGTATGAGGGATTTTGGGTTCGATTGTCCCGACAAGGCGGCGGCCCGAGGGCGCCTTAGGTGCCAATCAAGACAACTTTATCCGTTGGGGCGAGGGTGGATCTTATGAGCGAGGCTTTCGAGCACATCGTCGTGGGCGGTGGTATCAGTGGCCTGGGTCTGGCCCATGGGGCCGCGCGCCGGGGCATCCAAACCCTGGTCCTGGAGGCTGCCGAGCGGGTCGGTGGTTGTATCAACAGCCAGGGCTTTCCGGCCTGTGGCGGTTTCTGGGTGGAGGCGGGGACCCACACCTGCTACAACAGTTATGGCCATCTGCTGGATATTCTGGGCGAACTGGGGTTGATGGCACGTCTCACCCCCAAGGCCAAAGTGAGTTTTGCCCTCTGGCGGGATGGCCGGCGCCACTCTATCTTCTCGGCCCTGCACCTCGGGGAACTGCTCCTGTCAATGCCCCGCCTTTTTACCACCAAGAAGGCGGGCCTGAGCGTGCGCGACTACTATGCCCCGGGGCTGGGGGCCGCCAATTATCGCGACCTCTTTGGCCCGGCCTTCAGTGCCGTCATTTGCCAGGAGGCGGACGATTTTCCAGCGGATCTGCTGTTTCGCCGCAAGCCTAGGCGCAAGGAGGTCCTGCGCAGCTTCACCCTGCCCCAGGGTCTCTCCGAGATTCCCCTGGCTCTGGCCCGGCAGCCGGGGGTGGCGTTGCGAACTGGCCAAAACCTGAAGGAAATCCACCGCGATGGGGCGGGCTTCCGGCTGTTGATGGCCGACGGCCAGGAGTTGAGTTGCGCCACCCTGAGTCTGGCGACACCACCGGACGTGGCGGCGCGCTTGCTGGGCGCTCCCGCCGGGCCGCTGCTGGACCAGGCGGCGGTGGCGGCCATGGCCGGGATCGGGATGCGGGAAATCGAGTCCCTGGTCTTGTGTGTCTCCGCTCAGGCCCTGGGGCATCTGCCGCCCAGCGCTGGGCTCATCGCCGTGGGCGAGGCCTTCAACGCCATGGTATCGCGGGATTATCTGGCGGATGGCGCCTACCGGGGCTTCAGTTTTCATTTCCGACCCGGGGTCTTGGCGCCAGAGGACCAGGAGCAGAGGGTTTGCGCCGCGCTGGGGATAGCCCCGGCGGCCATCGCCGGCCTGGCGCGTGTTCACAACCGACTCCCGGCCTTGCGGGTAGGGCATGGGGAGCGGGTGGCGCGCATTGACGCCGCCCTGGCCGGCACCCGGCTGGGCATTACGGGTAACTGGTTCCAGGGGGTCTCGGTCGAGGACTGTCTGACCCGGAGCCACCAGGAATGCGAACGACTGTTCGCGTGACATTTAATTGATAGCGAGGAGTTAATAGTATGGCTAAGTTGATCCTGTGCGCTGGCCTGATCGCCAGTCTCGTGACGGGTCAGGCCCTGGGGGGCGAGGAGATCGGCAGCGTCAGCACCCGCTTCAAGATGCTGGGACCCAATGACAAGGTCGTGATCGAGGTTTTTGATGACGATGATGTGCCCGGGGTGGCCTGTTACCTGAGTCGGGCCAAGACGGGGGGCATTTCGGGGGCCGTGGGCGTGGCCGAGGATACCTCGGACGCCTCCATCGCCTGCCGTCAAATCGGGCCCATAAAGCTGAACGAGGACATCCGTTCTGGCAAGGCGGATGGGGAAGAGGTCTTCAAGAAGCGCACCTCTCTCATCTTCAAGACCATGCAGGTGGTGCGCTTCTTCGATGCCAAGCGCCAGGTACTGGTCTATCTGACCTTTAGCGATCGCGTTATCGAGGGTTCGCCCAAGAACAGCATCTCGGTCGTGCCGATCATGCCCTGGCCCGGGGCCATCACCAGCGGGAACTGAGACCCGGGTTCCGCGGGCCAGGACCCCTCAGACCAGCACCAGGTTGTCGCGGTGGATTAATTCGGCCTCGTTGAGATAGCCGAGGATGGCCTCGAACCTGGCGCTCGGCTGGCCCTTGATGCGCTCCGCCTCCTGGGCGTCGTAGTTGACCAGGCCGCGGGCGACCTCGCGGCCTTCCGGGTCCAGGCAGGCAACCACCTCTCCGCGCGCGAAGCCCCCGCTGACGGCGGTGACCCCCACCGCCAGCAAGCTGGTGCCCTGGGTGCGCAAGGCGCGCACGGCGCCCTGATCGAGGGTCAGGCGGCCGCGCGCCACCAGATGGCCGGCGAGCCATTGCTTGCGCGCCGCCTCGGGCTCATGCACGGGTGACAGCAGGGTGCCGACGGCCTCCCCGGCGCGCAGTCGGGTCAGGACCTCCGGGCTCCGGCCGGGGGCGATGACGGTGGGGGTGCCGGAGCGCGCCGCCAGTCGTGCCGCCCGTACCTTGGTGACCATGCCGCCGAGGCCCAGGCCGCTGGCGCTGCCGCCGGCGACGGCATCCAGAAAAGGGTCGTCGACCCGGGTTTGGGGGATGAGGCTGGCCTCGGCGGAAAAGCGTGGGTCCCGGTCGAAGAGGCCGTCCTGATCCGTGAGCAGTACCAGCAGGTCCGCCTCGATGAGATTCGCCACCAGGGCCGCCAGGGTGTCGTTATCGCCAAAACGCAACTCATCCGTGGCCACGGTATCGTTCTCGTTGATGACGGGGATGACGCCGAGGGACAGGAGGGTGCGCAGGGTGGTGCGGGCGTTGAGGTAGCGGTGGCGATCGATGAGGTCGTCACGGGTGAGCAGGACCTGGGCGGTGCGCAGGCCGCGCTTGTCGAAGCAGTCCTCGTAGGCGCGGATCAGGCCCATCTGGCCGATAGCGGCGGCGGCCTGGAGTTCATGCAGGGTCTTGGGCCGACGCTTCCAGCCCATGCGGGCCATGCCCTCGGCAACGGCGCCGGAGGATACCAGTACCAGATCGGCCCCGCTCCGGCGCAGTTCGGTCATCTGATCGACCCAGGGCGCCATGACCGCGCGGTTGAGGCCCTGGCCGTCGCTGGTGAGCAGGGCGCTGCCGATTTTGACCACCCAACGCCGGGTGGAGGGCATATGGTCTCGCGTTATCATGCTTGCCTGTTCAGCTTGGGAATGAGCCTGGGGCGACCGGGGATCACCCCAGGGGATGCCAATCGTCCTCGGCGGCGGCCGTCTCGGCCTCGGTGCGTTCGGCCAGCCGCAGCGCCTCCAGCCGCTTCATCAGATCCGCCATCAGGTCGTCGGTGCCGGCGCCAGTGAGGGCGGAGATGCCGTAAACGGGGCCCGTCCAGCCGAGTACAGTCAGGAGGCGGGCGCGACGAGCCTCGTAGTCCGCTGCCGGCAGCAGGTCGCGCTTGTTGAGGACCAGCCAGCGTTCCTTTTCCATCAGGCCTTCGCCATAGAGGGCCAGTTCGTGCTCGATCTTGCGGACCTCCTCGACGGGGTCCAGGCCCTCGTCGAGGGGTGCTATGTCCACCAGATGCAGTAAGAGCCGGGTGCGGGCCAGGTGGCGCAGGAAGCGCAGGCCGAGGCCGGCGCCATCGGCGGCGCCCTCGATAATGCCGGGGATGTCGGCGATGACGAAGCTGTGATCCTGGCCGAGTCGCACCACGCCCAGATGGGGTTGCAGGGTCGTGAAGGGGTAGTCCGCCACCCGCGGGGTGGCGCTGGAGACCTGGCGGATGAGGCTCGATTTGCCCGCGTTGGGAAAGCCCAGCAGGCCGATATCGGCCAGCAGGATCAGCTCAAGGCGCAACTCGCGGGTCTCGCCCGGGGTGCCGGGGGTAAATTGGCGCGGCGTACGGTTGATGCTGGACTTGAAGCGGGCGTTGCCGATGCCGTGGAATCCTCCTTGGGCGACGGTCAGACGTTGGCCCTCCTGGCAGAGATCCCCATACTGGTCGCCGGTCTCCTCGTCCCAAATGCGGGTGCCCACGGGTACGCGAATGACCAGGTCCTCGCCCTTGCGGCCCTTCTTGTCGCTGCCCATGCCGTTCTTGCCGCGCTGGGCCCGGAAGGTGCGTTGGAAGCGCAGGTCCACCAAGGTGTTGAGATTGTTGTCGGCCACCAGGTGGATGCTGCCGCCATCGCCGCCATCGCCACCGTTGGGGCCGCCCTTGGGGATGAATTTCTCGCGCCGGAAACTGACGCAGCCATCGCCGCCATCACCGGCCTGGACGCGGATGCGGACTTCGTCAACAAATTTCATCGGCGGAATGGCTCTGGTTCATGATGGCGGGGCGGAACGGGTTCCGGGCAGTCCTGAAACGCAAAAAGCCTCGCCGACGGGCGAGGCTTTTTGGGGAGGACCAAGGGGTCGTGGTTCTCAGAGGCTGTCAACCATGATGTACTTGCGATTGTCGGGCCCCTTGACCTGAAAGCGAACGTGCCCGTCCGTTAGGGCGAAGAGGGTGTGGTCACGGCCACAGCCCACGTTGGTGCCATTACGGAACTTGGTGCCGCGCTGGCGGACGATGATGCCGCCGGCGTTAATGCGCTGGCCGCCGAAGACTTTGACGCCAAGGCGTTTCGATTCCGAATCGCGACCGTTGCGAGAACTGCCGCCTGCTTTTTTATGTGCCATGCCTGTGCTCTCCTCAGCCCGCGCTGATACTGGTTACGGTCAGTTCCGTGTAGGACTGGCGATGCCCCGCGCGCTTCAAATGATGCTTGCGCCGACGGAACTTGACGATCTTGACCTTGGGGCCACGCCCATGGCCATTGACCTTGGCCATGACCTTGCCTGCTTCCAGGTAGGGCTTGCCAAGCTTGATCTGGTCGCCATCGGCCACCATAAGCACCTTGTCGAGTTCGATATCGGCGCCACCCTCGACCGACAACTTCTCGACCTTGATGGTGTCGCCCTCGGCGACCCGGTACTGTTTGCCACCGGTTAGAATGACCGCGTACATGTGAATGCCTTCCCCAGCAATGACCATTGTCTGCCTCCCGCAACGGCGAGCGGCTAACCTAAAGACGCGAGATGATAGCGGTTGGGCTCCGTTCGAGTCAAACATTCCCTTGAGTTTCGATCCAGGACCCGTTTGCACTGACTAGGAGGCGATGGGGTCGCCCTCGGTAAAGGCCCTGATTATTGGTGAAATCAGGCCTTAAGCGGTGTCGTGGCCGGGATGTCAATGCCCTATGTCGGTAGCCCCGCCCTGGTGTAAGCCCCGCCATTAATCTTGACAGGCCGGGCGGCTATCCCTAGCATCTCGGTGTCTTTTTACAACCTTCGATCTTGCCGCAAATGTCCTTGAGTGAAATTCGGGGCCCCGTCACCGCAGACCTGCGGGCGGTGGATGACCTCATCCTGCGCCGTCTCCAGTCCGATGTCGCCCTGATTAACCAAATCGGGCACTACATTGTCAACAGTGGGGGTAAACGCCTGCGCCCGCTTGGTGTGCTCTTGAGCGCGCGTGCCTGTGGCTACGTGGGTGAGCGTCACATCGATCTGGCGGCCGTCATCGAGTTCATCCATACCGCGACCCTGCTTCACGATGACGTGGTGGACGGCTCGGATCAGCGCCGGCATCGCAACACGGCTAATGCCGTCTGGGGCAACGCCGCCAGTGTTCTGGTGGGGGATTTCCTCTATTCGCGCTCCTTCGAAATGATGGTGGATGTGGGCTCCATGCGGGTCATGGACATCCTTTCCCACGCCACCAGCCGCATCTCCGAGGGCGAGGTACTGCAGTTGCTGAACTGCAACGATGCTGATACCACCGAGGCGCGTTACCTGGAGGTCATCGAGCGCAAAACGGCGACCCTCTTCCAGGCCGGCACCCGCATCGGCGCCGTGCTGGCGGCCGCGCCTCCCGAGATCGAGACAGCCATGGCCGACTACGGCCGTCATCTGGGGGTTGCCTTCCAGTTGGTCGACGATGCCCTCGACTATCGCGCCAAGGGTGAGGAACTGGGGAAGAATCTGGGTGACGATCTGGCGGAGGGCAAGCCGACGCTGCCCGTCATTCGCGCCCTGGCGGTGGGCACGCCAGAACAGCGGGCTCTGCTGCGGGAGGCCATCGAGCAGGGCGGGCGCGAACGCATCGCCGAGGTCGCGGCCATAATTGATTCGACCGGTGGCATTGAGTACACTGTATCGCTTGCTCGCCGACACGCAGCTTCCGCCAAACAGGCGGTTGCCCTGCTTCCCGAGTCGGCGCAACGTGCTTCGTTAGAAATGATGGTCGATTTCGCCGTCGCGCGCACTTATTGACGGGGTGTAGCTCAGCCTGGTAGAGCACTACGTTCGGGACGTAGGGGCCGGAGGTTCGAATCCTCTCACCCCGACCATTTCTCCTCTTGTTCCCCCCTCACGGATACTGCGGCTTCCAACCGCATCCGAATCTTCCGAGATTCCTGGCTGGTCCTATTCCAGCACTACTTGGCTGGATTTCCCTGGCTAGAGCGGTACCGGGTGGTCTTGTCTGTCTGGAAGAAAACCAGCCCTTGATCGGTGACAGTGTGAGTGGTTTGGGCTGTTCTCACATCATCGTCAGTATTTTCCGTGTACTTTCCGCCCATCAGCCCTATCCTAACGGGACTTTAAGGTTATTCGAGCCCCTGGTGTCATGACAAAGGCCTTTCTGCTCGCGCTCTTGCTGTCACTCTTGGCTGGCGGTCTCGCCCTGCCTCCCCGTTCTGGCCTGGCGGCCGGCGATGCCATTACGCAGGTGTTGGCGCTAAAGGATGCCAGCCTGATCCTCGAAGTAGACGGCAAGGTGCGCATTGCTCACCTGGCGGACAAGCCGATGATCCCGGCCTCGACCATGAAGGTGGTGACGGCCCTGGCGGCTATTCAGCGCTGGGGGCTGGATCATCGTTTCCATACGGATGTTTCTACCCTGGACGGCTGGCTCTGGGTTACGGGTGGCGATTCCTACCTGGTCTCCGAGGAGTTGGATCGCCTGGTGGCGGGCCTGAAGAGCCAGGGCCTACGTTCGGTGGCGGGGATCGGGCTAGATGACGGGCTCTTTGCGTCGGGTCTGAAGATCGACGGGCGTTCATCGACGGACAACCCCTACGATGCCCCGGTAACGGCCCTGGCCGTCAACTTCAACACCCTGGCCCTGACGAAGCAGGCGGGTAAGCTCACGAGTGGTGAACCCCAGACACCCCTGACGCCCCTGGGGCGGGAGATCGCCGGCCGGTTGGGGCCCGGCAAGCACCGCGTCAACCTCAAGGATCGGGAGACGGCCTTGCGTTACTTCGGCGAGGTGCTCGCGGTCAAGCTGGCAGCGGTCGGGATCGCGGTGAAGGGGGATTTTCGCTTCAGCCCCACGCCTTCCGGGGCCAAGCGCATATATCGGCACGAGAATAGCCGTAATTTGCGCGTTGTCCTGACCTCCATGCTGGAATACTCCAATAATTTCATCGCCAATTACCTCTTCGTGATGTTGGGCGGCAAGGAGGGCCAGAGGGGACTGGACATGGCCAAGGGTCAACAGGCAGCCCGTCAGTGGGTGGACAAGCAGTTCCGCTGGGGTGATTACCGGATCGAGGATGGCGCTGGCTTGTCTCGCGCCAATCGCCTCAGCGCGCGCCAGTTGCTGGCGGTGGTGAAGGCCTTTGCACCCTACCGCGACTTGCTCCCGGCGCATGAGGGGGTGGCCAGGGCCAAGACGGGAACCCTGAAAGGGGTCAGTACTTATGCCGGTTTTGTGCGGCGCGAGGGCCAGTGGGAGCCTTTCGGTCTCATGATCAACGAACCGGTAGCCTATAATTTGCGTCTGGAGGTCGCCGATACCCTGGCGCGGGCCCCCGATGTCTCCCGCTATTGCCCAGGGTCCCAGTGTTGACCCCCGGACTGACGCCATGATGACCTTCCATCGCCTGCTCGCCCTGGCTGCCGCCCTCCTGGCCCTGGTTGCCTGCGCCCCCATGCCCACGGCCCCCGTGGCGGAAGGGGGCGGCAGGGATGCCCTGGAGGCGCCCTTCCACCGGGGTGGCAATCCGACCCTGGCGCCCCTCTTGCGTCAGGTCACGCCGGCGGTGGTAAACGTCGCCGTGGAGACCACCATCCCCCAGCGCGATCATCCCTTTCTGAGCGACCCCAACTTCCGCCGCTTCCTGGAGACTATGGACATCCCCTTCCCGGAATCCGTGGAAGGCGGGCGCCAGCAGAGCGTAGGTTCCGGGCTGATCGTCGATGCCGCCCAGGGGTACGTGCTAACCAACGCCCATGTCATCAAGGACGCCAGCCGCATCACGGTCACCCTCAAGGACCGGCGCAGCTTCTCCGCCCGGTTGCTAGGCACTGACGCGGCGGCCGATATCGCCGTGCTGGTGCTGACACCCGTGCCGCCCGGGCTCTCGGCCCTGCAATTTGGCGACTCGGACCGGCTGGAGGTGGGTGATTTCGTCCTGGCTATCGGCAATCCCTTCGGTATTGGCCAGACGGTCACGTCCGGCATCATCAGCGCCCTGGGGCGCGAGGGCATGGGGGGCGTTGGGGTCGGGGGCCTGATTCAGACCGACGCCTCTATCAACCCTGGCAATTCCGGCGGTCCCCTCATCGACCTGAGCGGCCAGGTGGTGGGTATCAATACCGCCCTGCTGGGACCGACGGGCGGCAATGTGGGCATCGGTTTCGCCACCCCCGCCAACCGCGCCCAGGTCGCCATGCGGCGCGTGATCGCGAGGCACTGACCATGTTCAAGATTGTGTCATTCAATATCAATGGCATCCGAGCCCGGCCCCATCAAATGGAGGCGCTCAAGGCCCGCCATGACCCGGATGTCATTGGCCTCCAGGAATCCAAGGTGCATGACGAGTCCTTTCCGCTGGACATGACGGCGGGTCTGGGCTACCACGCTGAATTTCATGGCCAGAAGTCCCATTATGGGGTAGCCCTGCTCAGCAGGGCGGAACCCCTGGCGATCACCAAGGGCTTGCCTGATGACCCCGAGGACGCTCAGCGCCGCGTCATCACTGGTCGCTATGCCCTCCCCAATGGTGAAACGGTCACGGTCATCAACGCCTATTTCCCCCAGGGAGAGGGCCGCGACAACCCGGTCAAATTTCCCGCCAAGCGGCAGTTTTACGCGGACTTGGCCGCCTACACCCGAGGGTGCTTCACCCCGGATCAGAACCTGGTCATCCTCGGTGATATGAATGTGGCGCCCCTGGACCTAGACATCGGTATAGGTGCGCACAATGCCAAGCGCTGGCTACGGGAAGGTAAGTGCAGTTTTCTGCCCGAGGAGCGGGAGTGGCTCGCCACCCTCGAGGGTTTCGGCCTGGTGGATGCCTACCGCTTGAAAGATCCCGAAATCGCTGATCGCTTCAGTTGGTTTGATTACCGCAGCCGTGGCTTCGAGCAAGAACCTAAGCATGGCCTGCGCATCGACCTCGTCCTGGTTACCGCCCCCCTGGCCAGCCGTCTGGTGGATGTGGGCATCGATTATGATATCCGCGCCATGGACAAGCCCTCCGATCATTGTCCCGTCTGGATCAGTCTCGATCTTTGAAGTTCTTGCCCCCGTTTTCATGCCGCCCGGACGCGGCTAGTCGCCGCGATTGAGGGCATCAAGCAGATCCTCCGCCGGTTCGTTATCCAGACGGCCATAAAGGTCGTCGACGGCGTCTTCGAGCCGGGCAGTATCGGCCTCGAGGATAATTTCCTTGATCTCCAGCAGCGACCCTGGCTGCATGCTGAATTGACGCAGGCCCAGGCCTAGGAGCAGGCGGGTAAAGCGGCGATCGCCAGCCATCTCGCCGCACATGGCCACCGGGGTGGCTTGGCGGCGGCCAGCAGCTATCACCATCCGGATGAGGCGCAGGACGGCCGGGTGCAGGGGGTCATAAAGGTAGTTGACCGTGTCGTCGATGCGATCGGTGGCCAGGGTGTACTGGATCAGATCGTTGGTGCCGATGGAGAGGAAGTCCAGCCGGTTGGCGAAGGCGTCGGCGCAGAGGGCGGCGGCAGGGATCTCGATCATGCCCCCGACAGGCATCCTGGGGTCGAACGGCAGGCCTTCCTGGGTCAACTCCCGGCGCGCTTGGGCGAGGAGGGCCCGGGTATGGTCCACCTCCCCCAGATTGGTGAGCATTGGCAGCATGAGTCGCACCGGGCCCTCCGCGGAGGCGCGCAGGATGGCGCGCAACTGGGGGCGGAAGAGGTCCAGATCCTTGAGACAGAGGCGGATGGCCCGGAGTCCCAGGGCCGGGTTGCAGGCGGCGGCGCAATGGGCCGAGGCTGAGCCATCCACCTGTTTGTCCGCTCCCAGGTCCAGGGTGCGGATGGTGATGGGGATGCCGCCCAGGCCCTGGATAACCTGGCGATAGGCGGCCAGGTGTTCTTCCTCGTTGGGCTGCCCCTCGCGATTCATGTAGAGGAACTCGGTGCGGTAGAGGCCGACGCCCACGGCGCCGTTGGCGCGGGCGAGCTGGGTGTCGTCGGGGAGTTCCAGGTTGGCGAGGAGTTCCACGGGCTGGCCGTCCCGGGTCTGGCAGGGATCCTGAAGCAGGCGCCGCAGCCGGTTACGTCGGGCGCTCAGGGCGACGAGGCGCTGGCGATAGTGATTGAGGATCCGGTAGTCGGCGCCGGCGATGACGGTTCCCGCCTCGCCATCCACCACCAGGGTCTCGCCTTGATGCAGGTAGCGGGTGGCGTTGCGCACCCCCATGACCGCAGGGATATTGAGGCTGCGGGCGAGGATGGCGGTGTGGGACAGGGGGCCGCCAAACTCGGTCACCAGGGCCACGGCACCGCGATGGCGGAGCAGCAGAGTATCCGCCGGGGAGATGTCATGGGCCACGATGACGCAGCCGGATATCTCGCTCTCGGGCTCGCGTATCCCGGGGGCGCTGGGGGCGCCGGCGACGAGGAAGCCCAGGATATGATGGATGACCTGGTCGATATCATCACGGCGACTACGTAGGTAGGGGTCGTCCATCTCGTCGAAGATGCGCGCCAGATCGTCGCGATGCTGCCGCAGGGCCCATTCCGCCGAGAAAAGGTGGTTGCGAATGAGGTCGCGGGCCGGTTCCACCAGTGCCGCGTCTTCCAGAATCAGCAGATGCGAGTCGATGAACTCGGCCAGGCTGAGGGGCGAGGCCTGTGACACCTGATGGCGTACCGCCTGGAGTGCCCTCTGGGAGGCCGCCAGGGCCTCCTCCAGGCGCGCGATTTCCAGGTGCACATCACTCGGCTCGATGACACGGGGGGACGCCGGCATGGACCCGCGCTCGATCCGATAGGCCGGACCCAGGGCGACGGCCTGGCTGGTGGAGACGCCGAGTCCGACCAGGACGACCGTCATTCGCCCTCCCCGAAGCGATCGGCGATGAGGCTCTCCAAGGCGGCGCAGGCCGGGATCTCGTCCTCGCCCTGGACGTGCAGCGTGATGCGCGCCCCTTGGGCGGCGGCCAGCATCATGACCCCCATGATGCTCTTGCCATTGACCTTGCGCCCGTCGCGCTCGACCTGGATCAGGCTGCTGAAAGCGCCCGCGCAGGTGACGAATTTGGCCGAGGCCCGGGCATGCAGACCCAGCCGGTTGAGGATTTCCACTTCCTTGATAATCAAGGCATGACTCCCATGGCCGCGCACTCCTGGCTGGCGCAGATCAGGACGCCAGCGCGCCCCCCGGCCTCCGCCTTGAGGGCGAGTTCCGCCAGCGGCAGGCTGGCGTAGTTCAGTGCCCGGACCAGCATGGGCAGGTTCAGGCCCGCGATGATCTGGATCGCGCCTGCTCCTTCTTGCAAGGAGCAGGCAATGTTGGCCGGCGTGGAGCCGTACAGGTCGGCGAGGACCAGGACGCCGTCCCCGCTATCGACCTCCCGTGATAGTCGCAGGGCCTCGGCCATCAAGGCGTCGCGCTGGGTTTCGTCGGTAACCGCCAGGGCACGGGAGGCGACCGGGCAGGAGCCGCCCAGAATGCGCGTGGCGGTGAAAAGCAGATTGGCGCCGATGTCGCCGTGGGTGATGAGGAGGAGTCCGACGCTCATGAGAGTTCCCGGTGGCGGAGCATGACCTTGCGGCCCAGGGCGGCGAAGTGGTCGCGCAGTCTTTCTCCCACATAGACCGAGCGATGCTGGCCGCCCGTGCAGCCGATGGCGATGGTGAGGTAGCTGCGTCCATCGGCCTCGAAGCGCGGGACCCAGCGTTCGAAGAAACCGGAGAGGTCCTGGACCATCTCCGCGACCTCGGGTGATTCCTCCAGAAAGCGGGCGACCTCGTGGTCGCGGCCCGTCTGGGGGCGGAGGTGAGGCTGCCAGTGAGGATTCGGCAGGCAGCGGACATCGATGACGAAATCCACGTCGCGAGGAACGCCCTGTTTGAAACCGAAGGTCTGAATCAGCAGCGAGACCTGGCGTGGGCTCGATTCCTGGAAGTGGCCCAGCACCCGGTCCCGTAACTGGTGGACGTTGGTATGGGTGGTATCGATGCGCAGGTCCGCGATGTCCAGGATGGGCGCCAGCAGGGTCCGCTCGAGTTTGATGGCCTCCGCCAGGGACCGGTTTTCGGCCGTGAGGGGGTGTTTGCGCCGGGTCTCGCTGAACCGCTTGATGAGGGACTCGGGGCTTGCCTCCAGATACAGGACATGACATTCGACCCCGCGCCCCCGCAGGTCGGTCACCAGTTCCGGGACCTCGCCGAGTCGTTCGGGCTGGTTGCGGGCGTCGATACCGACGGCGGTACGCGTCATCTGCGGGCTGGCGGCATCCTCCAGGCCGTGCGCCAGTTCCCGCAGCAGAAAGAGGGGCAGATTATCGATGCAGTAGAAGCCAAGATCCTCGAGCGTATGGAGGGCCACGCTCTTGCCCGAGCCCGAGAGGCCGCTGACGATGATGAGCCTCACACCCACTCGGGGTCTCCATCCGGGGCGTGGCCTTGCAGGGCCCGCAACTGACGTTCGGTGAAATCGATACCCGCGTCATAGCCCCGGCTGCGCTGTACCTGGCTGCGCACCGCCGCCTCCACCAGGATCGCCAGGTTGCGGCCCGGGGCGACGGGCATGGTGACCTCGGGGATGCTCACGCCCAGGATGGTCCGCATGGTCTTGGACCCGCCCAAGCGGTCGATACCGAGCAGGCCGGCGGCATCCAGGGTGCGCAGGTTGACGATGAGGTTGAGCCGCTTGCGCTGGCGGACGGCGCTTTCGCCAAACATGGCGCGAATATTCAGGATGCCGAGCCCACGCACCTCCAGAAAATCGCGGAGCAGGGGTGGACAGAAGCCCTCGAGCATCTCGGGGGCCAGGTTGGCGAACTCGGGGGCATCGTCGGCGATCAATCGATGGCCGCGGTTGATCAGTTCCAGCGCCAGCTCGCTCTTGCCGACCGCCGGATCGCCGATCAGTAGGACCCCGGTACCCAACACCTCCATGAAGACGCCATGAATGACGACCCGGGGGGCGAGCTTGAGGGTGAGGTAGTAGTGAAGATAGCCAATGATCTCCTCGTCGGGCAGGGGCGAGGCCAGTAGCGGGATGCCCAGGCGCTTGGTTGCCGCCAGCAGGTGATGATCGGGCTCGATGCCATGGGAGAGGATGATGGCCGCGGGTTGGCTGGTCAGCTGCCGGTTCAGCGCATCCCGGCGAGAGTCCTCGCTCATGTCCTCGAAATAGCGCTGCTCGGCCAGGCCGATTACCTGGAGGCGATTGGGATGGATACCGTTGAGCGGGCCGACCAGGGATTGACGACCGAGAGAGCCCTCCCCGCCAAGCAGCGGGACGGGGGGTTGGGGCGGCGCCGTCAACCAACTCAGTTGGAGGCGCGGACCCATGCGCTCGACCAGGTCGTTGAGAGTGCGCAGCTTATTCATCCGTCGGGCGACAAGTTAGCCCCGTCCAGGAGCAGGGCGAGAAGGGTGGCCGGTTCTTCGGTCTGGCGCAACCGCTCCCGGAATTCCTCTTCTCCAAACAATCCCGCCAATTGGGCCAGGAGTTGGAGATGGACCTCGGTGGCGGCCTCGGGGACCAGCATGGCGAAGGCCAGGTCCACCGGCTGTTCATCGATGGCATCGAAGTCCACGGCTTGGCGGACCTGGACGAAGGCGCCAATGGCCTCTCCCGCCTCCGGGATACGGGCGTGGGGCAAGGCGACGCCGTGGCCCAGGCCGGTACTGCCCAGGCGCTCGCGCTCCAGCAACCGCTCGAGGATGGTGTCGGTGTGTAATTGGGGCTGGGCGGAAGACAGCAGTCCGGCGAGGACCTCCAGCAGGCGCTTTTTGCTAGTGATTTCCACGCCGCCGGCGATACGCTCAACGGTGAGGAACTGGGGAGGAAACATCGAAGGCGGCTCCCGATGAAGCTTGATGGTGGATAAGACGTCTTGCGGTTGGCGCCGCCCAACCCAGGGTGGGGCGGCTTCGGCGCGGATTATGGCACGGCCTCGCGTCCCTTACTCGCTTTCCGTGACCTTGGGTACGGGTGCGCGGTGCTCACTCTTTTTCTCCTTATGCTTGAGGATCTGGCGATCAAGCTTGTCGCTCAAGGCATCGATGGCCGCGTACATGTCCTCCTCGGTGGCCTCGGCATGGATACTGCCGCCATTGATCTGAATGGTGGCCTCGGCGCTGTGCCGCAGCTTTTCGACGGCGAGGACGACGTGGGCATCCAGCACATGGTCGAAATGCCGCGAAAGGCGTTCAAAACGGCTCTCGACATAGTTGCGCATGGCCTCGGTGATCTCGACATGATGACCCGTCAAGTTTATTTGCATAGCGTGACTCCTGGGTGTCCGAAGGAATGGCCAAAGACCCGCATCCTGGGCCGGCCAACGCTTGCGATCCCTCGCCTTTGCCACCTTTGAAGGTGACGAATGGCGGCCCTTCCCGGGGCCACCGCGCCACTGGCCGGACCAGCGGCGTGACGATCGTGGTTACTCATCCTAGCCGACGGCGCTCATTCGAGGCCGCGATGCCCAGGTTCTCGCGATATTTTGCTACCGTACGGCGTGCCACATTGATGCCCTGGTCAACAAGAATAGCGGCAATCCTTTGGTCGCTCAGTGGCTTGGATGGCGATTCGGTCGCTACGAGCTTGCGTATATGGGCGCGGATGGCGACGGAGGAACATTCCCCGCCCTCGGCAGTGTTGACATGGCTGGAGAAGAAGTATTTGAATTCGTAGGTCCCACGTGGGGTATGCATGTATTTTTGGGTGGTGACCCGGGAGACGGTGGATTCATGCAGCTCCAAGGCCTCGGCCACGTCGCGCAGCACCATGGACTTCATGGCCTCCTCGCCCTGTTCGAGAAATTCCCGCTGCATCTCCACAATCTTGGTCGCCACCCTCAGCACGGTATCGTTGCGGCTGAGCAGGCTCTTGATGAACCAGCGCGCATCCTGGAGATGGTTGCGCAAAAAGGCATTGGTATCGCTCTGATCGGCGCGGCGGATAAGTTTGGCGTAATCGGCGTTGATGCGCAGCCGGGGCGTGCTCTCAGGGTTCAGTTCCACCACCCAGCCCCCGTCCTTTTTGCGCACAAAGACGTCCGGGATCACATAATCGGGCTTGCTCTCGGCGATCAGGTTGCCAGGGCGGGGCTGCAGGGCGCGGATCTCGACAATGGCGGCGGCGACGGCCTCGGGTGTCAGACCGAGCTGACGCTGGATACGGTCCAGGTCGTTACGCGACAGAGCGATGAAACAGTGTTCGCAGATGGCCATGGCGTCGCGGGCGGCGGGGGAGGGGGCCGGGCGCTGGCGCAACTGGATCAGCAGGCATTCGGCCAGGTCGCGAGCGCCAACCCCCGGGGGGTCCAGGGCCTGGATGCGATGCAGAACCGTCTCGATCTCCGCCAAGGTCAGCTTCTCGTCTCCCAGGACCTCCAGTAACTCCTCGCAGCTTTGGCCGAGGTATCCGTCAGGGGCGATGGCATCGACGATGGTGGTGGCGATGGCCAATTCGGTGTCATCGAGGCGGAGCAGGTTGAGCTGCCAATGCAGAAAGTCCTGGAGGGTCTCGGCGCGGCTCTGTTGGGCGAAGATGTCGAAGTCGCTATCCTCCCCCCCACTACCAGAGACATGGCCGTCGAAGTGGTCGGTCCACTCGCTGTCAACGGGCAAGTCGTTGGGGATGGCGCTGTCATCCGGGGTGAACTCCCGATCCAGCCGGGCCTCGCTGACCGTCTGTTCCTGGTCGAGCTGGGGGCCCTCATGGCCCGGGTCCTGGGTGGGGCGCTCGCTGGCATCCTCGGCCAGGCGTTCGGCCTCCTCCGCGTTTTCCAGCATGAGGTTCGAGTCCAGCGCATCCTGGATCTCCTCGCGGAGTTCCAGGCTCGACAGTTGCAGAAGGCGGATGGCTTGCTGCAACTGCGGTGTCATGGTCAAGTGCTGACCGAGCCGAAGCTGGATCGATTGCTTCATGAGGAATTAGGATTTAGACCTGGTATGAGACTTGAATAGCAAAGGTACAGGGTAAAGTGTAGCTGAAAAGCGGGCGGGCGACTAAGCCGGCACTTTGGCTATTCTCCCCATGACCGCTTTGGGGCATGGGGAGGCGTTAAGGCCCGTGGGGCGCCCTGTTGGGCGGCGATGGCCGACATGAGCCTGATCACAGCCGGAAATGCTCGCCCAGATAGACGGACCGGACCTGGGCATCGTCAAGCAGGGCTTGGGGAGCGCCCTCCGCCATGACCTGACCCTCGTTGATGATGTAGGCACGGTCGCAGATGTCGAGGGTCTCGCGGACATTGTGGTCGGTGATGAGGACACCGATACCGCGGTCGCGCAGGTGGCCTACAATCTTTTTGATATCCCCCACGGCAATGGGATCGACGCCGGCGAAGGGTTCATCCAGCAGCATGACCTTGGGCTCCACCGCCAGGGCCCGGGCAATCTCCAGGCGTCGCCGTTCGCCGCCGGAGAGGCTCATGGCCAGGGAATCGGCGACATGGGCGATACCCAGTTCCTCCAGGAGGTCAAGGCAAAGGCTCAGGCGGTGATTGCGATCCAGATCCTTGCGGGTCTCCAATACGGCCAGGATATTGTCCTGGGCGCTGAGTTTGCGAAAGACCGAGGCCTCCTGGGCCAGATAGCTCAGTCCCCGTCGCGCCCGCACGTGCATGGGTTTGCCACTGATGTCCTGGTTTTCCAGCCAGATTTCGCCTTGATCGGCGGTGACTAGGCCGACAATCATGTAAAAACAGGTGGTCTTGCCGGCGCCATTGGGCCCCAGGAGGCCGACCACCTCGCCCGCATCCACGTCGACGCTGACCCCCCTCACCACATGACGGTGGCGATAATTCTTGATGAGGTCCCGGGCGCGCAGGGTGGTCATTGTTTGGGGGGCGGCGTGATATGAATTCTCACCCGCTCCTTGCCCTTGGCGCTGGCGCCGGCCTTGACCCTGGCGTTGGTCCGATCGTAAAGGATGCGGTCGCTGCGGAAGGTATCCGTGCCCTGAAAGACAACAGCCTGGTCGATGAGGGTGATCTCGTCCTTATCGGCCTGGTATTCCATGCGCAGCGCCTCGGCCTGGACCGGCTTTTCCTCGCCCTCGACCGCCTGCTTATAGGTCGCGGGTTTGCCGATGGCGACCACTAACTGCGGGCGTTTGTCCTCGGCATGGTGAATGGTGACCTGATCGGCGCGGATCTCCAGGCTGCCCTGTCGCACGATAACGTTGCCGGAGTAGAGGCTCAGGCGTTTGCCCTCGTCCATCTCGGCATTGTCGGCCTCCAGGTACAGGGGCTGCTGTTGGTCGGTTTCCAGGGCCCAGGCCGTGGCCGAGGACAACAGTAAGGTACCGAGAATGAGTCCTGGCCAGCCGCGCGCGGCTCGAAGGGCGCGGGCATAGAATCCCTTGATCATGGAATCTCCTCGGTCACTTGATTGGTTGGGTCCGGGTCGGGAGGCGGGTCCTGCGCGGCCTTGGGCGTGGGCTTGGGGCTGTATTCCAGGCTCACGCGACCGAAGAGGCGGGCGCGCAGGGTCTCGCCGAACCAGGCCTCGCCGCCGCGTGGGCTGTTCAGCCAGTCCGCGCCGCTGACGGCGCGCAGGTGTTGGTCGGTGCGGCCATATTTCTCGTTGGGCCAGAGGAATACTTCCCGGGTTTCGACCTGCAGGGGTGGGTTGTCCTGGCTGGCCTCGCGGTCCAGATACACCTTGCCGTGGAGTCGCACTTCCTCGGCCTTCTCGGAAACCCAGCCGCGCTCGGACTTCAGCAGCCAAGGAGGTCCGGTCTCCGGGAAGAGGGTCAGATGCGGCTCATCCAGTTCGCTGCCCGCGTTATCCGGGTAATGCCGCGCCTCGCGGGCGATCAGGCGGCGGTGGGGTCGGCCATTTTCGTCCAGGGTGGTGGCCCTCAGCCCCAGGATGGTGTGATCCGGTTGGCCTTGGCCCCCATCCTCCACCCGAGGGGGTTCGTCGCGCATCTTGCCCAGCCACCAGGCGGTGACGGCCAGCAGGGCGAGCAGGATTGGCAGCAGGCGCTGTCGGCTGATGCCCATGCTGGCCGTATCGAGGGGGGATCTCACAGGTAGCGCGCCATCATGGCCTCCAGGGTGCCCTGGGCCTCCATGATGAGTTCGCAGAGGTCCCGGGCCGCGCCCCGTCCGCCGGGGGAGCGAGTCTGCCAGTGGGTATGGCGCTGGACCAGGGGATGGGCATCGGCTACGGCGACCGCCAGGCCGGCGCGGCGCAGGACGGGTAGGTCCACCACGTCATCACCCACATAGGCGATGGCCTCATCGGCCAGGCCCAGGCTGTGTTTCAGTTCCTCGTAGGCGGCCAGTTTGTCCTGGATACCTTGGTAGAGATGGTTGATGCCCAGGCTCGCCATGCGGATACGCACCACCTCCGAGGAGCGGCCGGTGATGATGGCCAGGGTGACCCCGGTTTGACGCAGCATGACCATGCCGTGACCATCGCGGGAGTTAAAGGCCTTGTACTCCTGTCCATCGTCCCCGATGAAGAGGCCGCCGTCGGTGAGTACCCCATCGACGTCGAAGATGGCGAGTTTGATACGGCTGGCGCGTTCAAGGATGTCTCGCATGATCATGAATCTCCCGCTGGCAACTACTAGACCACGCCCGCTCGCAGCAGGTCGTGCATGTTCAAGGCCCCGGCCAGTTGTCCCGCCTCGTCCACCACCAGCAGGGCGTTGATCTTGCGCTCCTCCATGACGCGCAGGGCCTCGGCGGCGAGGATGCCGACCGTCACCGTAACGGGCTGGCGGGTCATGACCTCATCGACCAGGGTGGCGTGCAGGTCGAGGGCGCCATCCAGGGTCCGACGGAGGTCGCCGTCCGTGTAGATGCCGGCGATGCGCCCTTCGCCATCAATGATGGCGCTCATGCCCAGCCCCTTGCGCGTCATCTCCATCAGGGTCTCCTTCAGCAGGGTGCCCAGGGGCACGCGAGGGATGGCCTGGTCCCGGTGCATGATGTCGTCGACGTGCAACAGCAGGCGCCGCCCCAGGGTGCCCGCCGGGTGGGAGCGGGCAAAGTCGTCCCGGGTAAAGCCCCGGCTCTCCAATAGGGCTACCGCTAGGGCGTCGCCCATGGCCAGGGCCGCCGTGGTGCTGGCGGTGGGGGCCAGGCCCAGGGGACAGGCCTCCTCGGCCACGCTGACATCGATGTTGACGTCGGCGCCCTGCGCCAGGGTCGAGCGCGGGTTCCCGGTCAGGCTGATTAGGGGGACACCCAGGCGCTTGATCAGCGGCAGGATCAGGAGGATTTCCTCGGTCTCGCCAGAATTGGACAGGGCCAGGACCAAGTCGTCGGGGGTGATCATGCCCAGGTCGCCATGGCTGGCCTCCCCGGGGTGAACGAAGAAGGCCGGGCTACCGGTGCTGGCCAGGGTGGCGGCGATCTTGCCGGCGATGTGCCCGGACTTGCCCATGCCCAGGACCACGATGCGGCCCCGGCAGCCAAGCATCAGGAGGCAGGCGCGCGCAAAGCCCTGGTCTAGGCGGTCCACCAGGGTCAGCACGGCGCTGGCCTCGGTCTCGAGGACCGCCCGGCCCAGGGCGCGCATCTTTTCGGCGCGGTCGGGGTTGATCATAAGGTAGGGGCTCGGCGGTGACCATGACCCGGCGATTGTTTCAGAGGCGTCACGGGCACGCAAGGGCGATGCGGAGGGATGGCCCGGTCGGGAACGGATGGAGAGCCGGGCGGCCACGGCAAATCCGTTCTAACCCTCGGCCGCCAAACGGCGGGGGCGAGGGGTGGAGTTCTTGGTCATGCCGAGATAAT
>JBGAUK010000003.1:0-274 GCA_044228695.1 Chromatiaceae bacterium
GGGTCCGCACCTCGCCCCGCCCGGTCCAATTGGCCCAGAGGGGCCGAAAGGGCTGGAGGATGGCGGCGGCGGGCGTGCGTCCCCGCTTGGCGCCCTTGGCCAGGACCGGCAGGCGCCCGGTCTCGGCGCAAAAGAGGTCGAGGAGCAGGCTGGTGTTGCCAAAATCGCGGCGATGCAGGACAAAGCAGCGCCGCAGGGGTTCTGGGGCGACGGAGCCTCCCATGGCCGAGCCCGGATCAGATGTCCCCGTAGCCGAGGCTCGCTAGGGCCGCCT
>JBGAUK010000003.1:284-96977 GCA_044228695.1 Chromatiaceae bacterium
GAGATGGACCGAGCAGCCAAACAGCTTTTGCATCTCCTGGCGGGCCTGGCTGGCGGCGGCCTTCATGGCCTCTCCCCGCCGGCCAATGAGGATGGCCTTCTGGCTATCGCGCTCGACCCAGACCAGGGCGTTGATGAGGTACCGCCCCTCCTCCTCGACGAAGCGCTCGATCTCCACCGTGGTCTTGTAGGGCAATTCCTGGCCGTAACGCTGCATGATCTGCTCGCGCAGGAGCTCCCCCGCCAGGAAACGTTCGGAACGGTCCGTGAGCTGGTCCTCGGGATAGATGTTGTCCCCCTCGGGCAGAGCGGCAATGACCAACTCCAGCAGCCGGTCCACCTGATCGCCACGCTTTGCCGAGACCGGCACCAACTGCACAAAGGGGTGTCGCGTCGCCAATTCGCGCAGATAGGGCAGGAGCCGTTCCTTGTCGGCAAGCAGATCGATCTTGTTGACTACGGCCATGACCGGCGTCTTGGCCTCGGCCAGGGCGCGCAGGGCCTGCTCGTCTTCCCGGGAGAAGCGCCCGGCCTCTACCAGCAGCAGGGCCAGATCCACATCACTCATGACGGCCCGCGCCGTGCGATTGAGGTAGCGGTTGAGGGCGCCCTCCCCGCGTTGATGGATGCCCGGCGTATCGACGAAGATGGCCTGACCCCGGGGCGTGGTCTGGATACCCAAGATGGCGTGGCGCGTGGTCTGGGCCTTGTGGGAGGTGATGGCCAGCTTCATGCCGAGGATGCGGTTCAGTAGGGTCGATTTGCCGACGTTGGGCCGGCCGACGATGGCGACCTGGCCACAACGATTAGGGGTCTCGGGCTGGGGGGTTTCGGAATGGGGTCTATCGGATGTCATGAGCGATCAGTTTCAGCATGAGTTCCGCCGCCTCTTGTTCGGCGCGGCGGCGGCTGGTGCCGCTGCCTTGGGTGGTTTCGCCGGAATCCTGGAGTAAACAGGCGACGCGAAAGGATTGTTCGTGCTGGCTACCGCCAATTTCGAGGATTTCATAGAGGGGCAAGGGCCGCTTGAAGGCTTGCAGGTCCTCCTGAAGCCGGGTCTTGGGATCCTTAATTCGCCCCTGGTTGACCGCCTCGGCCAAGGGCTCACGAAATAGCTTGAGGATTAATGCCTTGGCGGGCTCGAACCCAGCATCCACGAACACGGCGCCGAAGACTGCCTCCAGGCCATCCTCCAGAATGGAGTCCCGGCCGTGGGCGCCAGTACGGGACTCGCCGGGGCCCAGGCGAAGATAGTCACCCAACTTGATGAGTCGCGCCAGCCGGGCCAGGGCCTCCTTCTTGACCAGGGAAGCCCGGGTACGGCTCAGGTCACCCTCGTCCGCTTCTGGCAACAGTTCCCAAAGCGCCTCGGCGATCACGAAGCCGAGCAGGGCATCGCCCAAAAACTCCAGCCGCTCATTGCTGACCCCAGGGGCGCTGCGATGGGTCAGGGCCTGGACGAGAAGGTCCGGATGGGTAAAGGAGTACCCGAGGATTCGGGCCAGACGGCTGGGGTCCCCAATCACGCTCAGGGAATAAGCGTCTGGTGGTCGAATGTCAGAATGGCGTCCAGATTGGCGAACAGGTGCTCGCGGACCTCGTAATGGACACCCAGCACCCGGCCGGTATCGGTCTTCTCGAAGCTAAAGTTTTCGTTCTTAACGGATCGCACATCATTGATATAAAGTTTTTTTTCCAGGGTCTGAATGATGGCCTGGCGGCCCATCCCGGCGATGTCCGGGTTTCGGCCCGTATCATCCATGACGGAGCGCACGGTCCAGAATTGCAGATAATAGGGCCCCAGCTTGAGGCCCACGGTCGCCGCCCCGCCGATCAGCAAGATCCAAACCAGGGCGCCTATCAGGCTGAAGCCGCGATGGCTGGTTCGGTAGGAAGGCATCATGGCGATCTCCTGACGTTGATCGGATGGACCCAGGGCTAGTGGATGAGAGTTCCCAGACGAGTCCAGTCAATGGGAAAGCCATCGCGTTGACCATCCCAGTTCATCCAGATGGCAAAGGCCTTGCCGACCAGATTGCCTTCCGGCACCAGGCCCCAGCAACGGCTGTCGTTGCTGTTGTCCCGGTTGTCGCCCATGGCGAAATAATGACCAATAGGGACCTTGATGGGGCCCTTGAGCAATTCGTAGCATCCTGGGGCCAGATCCGGGGCGCGGGGATGAGTCAGGATGCGATGTTCGACATCACCCAATTGCTCATCGGCGATCCGCGCCCCCGTCATATTGGCCCCGGCGCCCACGCCGGTGAAGGTGCCATCCGGCGTCTGGGTCATGGGCTTGCCATTCACAAAGAGAGTCTTGTTGCGATAGAAAATTTCGTCGCCAGGCACCCCGACGATCCGCTTGATGTAATCCGTGCCGGGCTCCAAGGGGAAACGGAAGACGGCCACGTCGCCACGCTGGGGCTCACCCAGTCCCAGGAACTTGGTATTGAGCACCGGCCAGCGCAGGCCATAAGCAAACTTGTTGACCAGAATGAAATCACCTACCAGCAGGGTTGGCATCATGGAGCCGGAGGGGATGCGGAAGGGTTCCACCACGAAGGAGCGCAGCAGGAGCACTACGAGAATGACGGGGAAGAAGGAACGGGCGTACTCGACCAGCACCGGTTCTTTGATGCGCGCCCTGGCCTGGCTGCCTCCCTCCTCTCCCGCCCCATAGGCCTCGGCGGCCAATTGGCGACGGCGCGGGGCTAACCACAGTGTATCGAGAAGCCAGATGCCGCCGGTCAGGGCGCAGGCGATAACGAGAAAGGCCGGAAAGTCGAAGTTCATGAGCCGGATACGAATTTCAAAGGGAATGGGTTAATTATCCTTGCCAAACTGTAGCACCGCAAGAAAGGCCTCCTGGGGAATTTCCACCTTGCCGACCTGCTTCATGCGCCGCTTGCCCGCCTTCTGCTTCTCCAGCAGCTTGCGCTTGCGGGTAATGTCGCCACCGTAACACTTGGCGGTGACATTCTTCCGCAAGGCCTTGACGGTAGTACGAGAAATGATCTTGCTGCCAATGGCGGCCTGGATGGCGACCTCGAACATCTGGCGCGGGATCAGGTCCTTCATGCGCACGGTCAGGTCATGTCCCCGGTAGGCGGCGTTGTCGCGGTGGACGATCGTCGACAGGGCGTCCACCTTTTCGCCATTGATGAGGACATCGAGCTTGACCAGGTCCGCCGCCTGAAAGCGTTTGAATTCATATTCGAAGGAGGCATAGCCCCGGCTCACGGACTTGAGGCGGTCAAAAAAATCGAGCACCACTTCGCTCATGGGCAGTTCATAGGTCGCCTGAATCTGGCCACCCAGGTAGAGGATATTCTTCTGAATTCCACGTTTCTCGATACAGAGATTGATGACGCCGCCCAGCATCTCCTGAGGGAGCAGGATGTGGGCCTCAATGATGGGCTCGCGAATCTCCCGCAGTACCGCCGCATCCGGGAGCTCCGCCGGATTATCGACCTTCATCACCTCGCCATTCGATAGCAGGACCTCATAGATGACGGTGGGGGCCGTGGTAATAAGGTCGAGATCGTATTCGCGTTCCAGGCGCTCCTGGACGATCTCCATGTGCAACATACCGAGGAAACCGCAGCGGAAGCCGAAGCCAAGGGCTTGGGAAACCTCGGGTTCATAGAACATGGCCGCATCGTTGAGACGCAGCTTGCGCAGGGCGTCGCGCAGTTCCTCATAGGCATCCGAGTCCACGGGATAGAGGCCGGCGAAAACCCGCGGTTGCATCTCCTTGAAACCCGGCAGGGCCTTGTCCGCGGGGCGGTCCGTGAGGGTAATGGTGTCTCCCACCGGGGCGCCATCGATCTCCTTGATACCCGCCACGAGAAAGCCGACCTCGCCGGTACCCAGGGTCTTGCGTTCGGTTTTCTTGGGGGTAAAGACGCCGATGCTGTCCGCGGTATAGCTGCGACCGGTGGACATGATCTGAATCTTGTCGCGACGGTTGATGGCGCCGTTGACCACCCGCACCAGGGAGACGACACCGACGTAGGAGTCGAACCAGGAGTCGATGATCAGGGCCTGGAGGGGCCCGTCCGGATTACCTCGGGGTGGGGGGATGCGCTTGACCAGGGTATCCAGCAGTTCTGGAATGCCCAGGCCGGTCTTGGCGCTGACCTTGAGGGCGTCCTTGGCCTCCAGACCAATGATCTCTTCGATTTGGGTGATGACCTTTTCTGGCTCGGCGGAGGGCAAGTCGATCTTGTTGAGTACCGGCAGGACTTCCAGGCCCATCTCGATAGCCGTATAGCAGTTGGCCACACTCTGGGCCTCGACTCCTTGGGCGGCATCCACCACCAGAAGGGCCCCCTCGCAAGCGGCCAGGGAACGCGACACCTCGTAGGAAAAATCCACGTGGCCCGGGGTGTCGATAAAGTTGAGCTGGTAGATTTCCCCATCCGAGGCCTTGAAGTCCAGGGTCACGCTCTGGGCCTTGATGGTGATCCCACGCTCCCGTTCCAGATCCATGGAATCAAGCACCTGGGCCGACATCTCTCGGTCGCTCAGGGTGCCCGCAAGCTGGATGAAACGGTCCGCGATGGTCGATTTTCCGTGATCGATATGGGCGATGATGGAAAAGTTGCGGATATGACTCAGATCGACCATCTATAACCTTAGAGACGTGGTGAAATCAAGCCCTGAAAGCGGGCATTCAGAGCGGCAGGGCCTCTATCCAGTCCCAGGACCGGGTGAGCGAAACATCATAGCAGAAGCCGGCCAGGCGAGTTTTAGGGATTCGGTATTCAAGCTGTTACCGCTCCGCGAGGCCTGGGGAAGGGGCGATCGCACCCTAGTCCTCCCTAGGGAGTACGCGCCTGGGTAAAAGAGACGCCGGCATGATGCCGGCGCCTGCCCTCATCGAAACCCCGGGATCGATCAGTCCTTGGGGATGCGGACGGCGACGAAGATCCGGCCTTCATTACGCTGGATGAGGGCCGCGATGGAACGTCCGGGCTCGATAGTGTCAAGCATCTCTCGCAGGCGCGCGGCGTTCTCCACATCCTTGTTATCGATCATGAGCAGGATGTCGCCGACCCGAATGCCGGCCCGCTCGGCGGGACCCTTCTCAACCTTGGCGACAAAGACGCCCGCCTTGCCGGCACCCAGCTGATCGCGATCCTCATCACTCAAATCCTCGACGACGAGGCCAATGCGATTCGCCTTGTTTGGCTGGTCTTGTGGCTCACCCTTCTTACCCTCCTGGCCGTCCTCGGGGAGTTCGCCGATCATGAGTTCGATGACCCGGGTCTGGCCGCGCCGCAGCACGGTCACCTTGGCCGGTTTGCCCACGGGGTGGATGCCCACTAAGGGCGGCAAGGCGCTAGATTCCAGGATGGGGGTACCGTTGAAGTCAAGGATGACATCACCGGGCAGCAAGCCAGAGGTTGCCGCCGGACCATCCGGTACGATCTGGGCGACGAGAGCCCCCACCGGCTGCGGCATCTTGAAGGTCTCCGCCAAGTCGCGGGTCACATCCTGAATTAGGACACCCAGCCAGCCACGGGTAACTCGGCCACTGCGCTTGAGTTGATCCGCGACATCCATGGCCACGTCGATGGGGATGGCGAAGGAGAGACCCATGAAGCCGCCGGTGCGGCTGTAGATCTGGGAGTTAACGCCAATGACCTCGCCTTCGAGATTGAAGAGGGGGCCGCCCGAGTTGCCGGGGTTGATGGCAACGTCGGTCTGAATGAAGGGGACATAGTTCTCCGTCGGCAGGCTGCGGCCCTTGGCACTGACGATGCCGGCGGTGGCCGAATGATCAAAGCCGAAGGGGGAGCCGATGGCCAGCACCCATTCCCCAACCTTGAGGTCCTTGGCGGAGCCAATCTTGACCGTGGGGAGGGCGGTGGCGTCCACCTTGATGAGGGCGATGTCGCTGCGCTTGTCGGCGCCGATCACAGTCGCGACGAACTCGCGCCGGTCGTTGGTGCGCACGATGATTTCGTCGGCGCCATCGACCACATGGGCATTGGTCATGACGTAGCCATCGTTGGAGATGAAGAAGCCAGAGCCCAGGGAGCGTGACTGGATGTCCTCGTCCGGCATCATGTCCTCGCCCTGCTCGCCGAAGAACCGGCGGAAAAAGTCACGCAGCGGGCCGTCCTCGGGGAGGTCCGGCAGGCCATGGCCCGGCGGCATGGCGGGGGACGGAGCGCTTTGAGATTGGCGGGTGCTGATGTTGACCACCGCCGGCCCCGCCTTGTCCACCAGGTTCGTGAATTCCGGCAAGGCCCCCGCGGAGAGACTCAAGGGGGCCAGGATCAGTAGGAGGCTCGCGACCAGCCCAGCCATCGGGAGAGGGTACTTCTTCATAATTGCTCCGGATTGTCTAGATTCAGGGGCAGGTAATACCCCTAATGCAATAAATAATATAGAGATGACTTGGGATTATCGGGCTTGCAAGTCCCGGGAATCCAGGACCCCCTCCAGGCCCGGGCCCGCCACTTCCAGGCCTGCCCGCCGCAGGATCACGGCCTGGAAGCGCGGATCCTCGGCACGACGGGCACTAAAGCCGGCGGACCACCGGAAGCCGAGTCCCAGCCCGATGACGCCGCCGAGCAGGACCAGGCCCTGGGACCAGGATGTTTGGGTCAGACCGGCGAGCCAGTCCCCCCCCAAGGCCCCAAGGAGCATGACCAGCAAGGGCATCAGATAGGCGACGAAGGCCGCTTGGGGCAAGGTCTCATCGGGGACACCCACCACCACCAGGTCGCCGGGTCTGGCGCCGATGGCGTTGGCCGCGTGTAAGGCCAGGGGTTTGCGCCCCAGATAGCGCTCCAGGAGGGAGGTGCCGCAGGCACCGTTGACGGAGCAGGCGCCACAGGCGCTGCGCCGGATGCAGGCGACCTCGGCCAAGGCGCCATTAACGCTGACGACCCGGCCCTGTTCCTCGATCATGGCTTCCCTCCTTCCTGGCGTTGGACGGCGGAGAAGACCGCTGCCACCGTGGCCGCCGGCGCCTCGCCGACCACCGTGATGTGATGTCCCGCCACCTTGCCGCCGTGGGCGTGGATGGCGCCGATGCGGGAACCGCCCTGCAAACCCTCCTCCTCACTCGCCTCCACATAAACGGAGATGGCCGCCAGCCCGTCCGAGAGCACGAGGTGTTCCAGGGTACCCCCGGAGGCATCCAGGGTCCGCTCGGCACTGACCAACTCAAAACCCGGGGGCAGGTCGGCGAAGGTCCAGGGGAGATCCTCGGTCGGGGTTAAGGTCGGCGGATCGTTGGCCTCCGGGGGCAAGACCTCCGCCTCGGCTGCCGGCGTTGCCGGGTCCATGGTCAGGGAGGTAAACATAAGCTGCTCAAGGGTGCGGGCATCCCCACCGATAAGATCGAGCTTCAAGGGCAGGCCGGTCTGGGTATCCAGAAAGAAGCGATAGCCGTAGCGGAGGGCGTCCGTGGGCATGATGCCCACCACCTGAGTCTGCCGGTCGGCCACCCGCGCTTGGCCCTGGGATTGCACTAGATAGTAGGGAGCCAGATCCCGGGCCTTCAGGGGCAGGCCATGTCGCCCCTCCTGGCCTAGGGCGCGTTGAGCGACGGCGATTAGATGCTGGCCGGAGAGGCGACATGTTACCTGGCCGCCATCCTGCTTCAGGCCCCGGGGTGGGCCATTGAGGGATTCCAGTTCCGCCTGGACGCGGCCATTCTTCACCCGCTGGACGATGCGCAGCGTCTCCATCCGATTGTCGTGGGAATACACCAGCACACCCGAATAATTCAGGCTGCTCAAGGCCTGGCGCATGCGCTCGAAGGGTTCCACCTCCGACTCCGGGCTGGCCGCGACTTGGGTAACCGCCAGGCTCGCCAGGAGGAGCCACAGCCACCCAGCCCTTGGGCGCCGCCGGAGGGAACGCACGGCGGTCGCCTCAGCGCCCCGCTTCATAGCCCACGACCGTTGCGTAGGGGAAGATGCCCTTGATGCCATTGGCCGGGGAACTAGCCTGATGATTGACCAGGAATTGATCGAGCTTAGACTCCAGTTCCGGAGCGGCCAGGTGCCAGCGCGGACTGACTTCGGAGGTTCGCGATGGCGACAAACTCACCAACCGCGATGACGGGGGGGGAGAGACGGAGACGGCGACAGGGGACGAAATCGGCGGTGTTACCTGGGCCAGGGCGGGGCTGGTCGGGACTGGATTGTTGGCGGTGAACAAGGGGGGCAAGGCGTATACCGCGAGGAAGGCGGCACTGGCGGCCAGGGCCATGCCCGCGTAATGGCCGCGCCGGGAACGGGAGCTCTCGGCCGCCCGGGGGCGGGGTTGGCGATGGGCGGAGCGGGACGCCGAGATGGGTATTGGCCCGGCGGCGAGTTCTTGACTCACCCGGGCGGCAATCTGGCGGTATTCGGGCCGCAGGGCCTCGCCCCGCAGGGCCGATCCGATGAGGCTGTATCTCTCCCAGGCGGCCTTCAGTTCCGCGTTAGCTTCCAGGGCGGAGATGGTAGGACCAACTAGTAGGGTCTCAAGTTCACCATCCGCCAGGGCGGAGACGTGTTCTCTCTGCTGTTCGCTCATGGGTAAATCGCACCTCTCTTCATGAAGTGAGCAAGGGACTTAGCCGCTTGTCAATGGCGTCTCGGGCACGAAAAATGCGCGAGCGCACCGTTCCGATGGGGCAGTCCATGGCCTCGGCGATCTCCTCGTAACTCAGTCCCTCGAGTTCCCGCAGGACGATAGCGGTACGCAGATCCTCGGGGAGTTCATCCAGGGCCTTCTGCACCGTTTGCGCGATCTCCTCGCTCAGAAGATGATTTTCCGGGGTACCCATCTCCCTGAGGCGCCCACCCGACTCCAGTTGCTCGGCCACCTCCATCTCCATATCGTCCCTGGGCGGCCGGCGTCCCCGCGAAGCCAAGTGGTTCTTGGCGGCATTGATCGCGATGCGATAGAGCCAGGTATAGAAGGCACTCTCGCCCCGAAACCCTCCCAAGGCCCGATAAGCCTTGATGAAGGCTTCCTGGGCCACATCCTGGACCTCATTGGAATCACGTAGGTAACGGCCAATGAGGCCAGCGACCTTTTGCTGGTACTTGAGCACCAGCAGGTCAAAGGCACGCCGGTCCCCGGCCTGTGCCCGCGCTACCAGTTCCTGGTCGCCAAGCCGTTCAGACATGGCATCGCGTTCCTGGCGAAGACGTCATTGAATCCGTTTGCATGGACAGATACCCGTATGGAAAGTTCAAGAGTTCGTGGCGCGGGGCTGGCGGCATCAGGTCCGCGAAGACCCTCTTCTCGAAGAGCGTTTCAGTTTATAGTGAGTGCCCTTGCTTTGCACCCGAAGGGCCCGCCCGGCGGCGAACCTTTCGGTTCACAGCCACTGGTATCCTTCAGGTCGCCCCGCATGAGCCAAGCCCACCGTTTTGATGTGTTAATACTCGGCAGTGGCGCCGCTGGGCTTAGCCTAGCCCTGCGCTTGCCCACTTCCCTCTCCATCGCCCTCGTCTCCAAGCGGGATTTGAGCGAGGGCAGCACCCTCTATGCCCAGGGCGGCATTTCCGCCGTCCTCGACGCCAACGACTCCCTGGCTTCCCATATCGAGGATACCCTGGATGCCGGAGCCGACCTTTGCGACCCGGAACGGGTCAAGTTGGTGGTGGATCACGGCCCCGCCAGCATTCGCTGGCTCTTCGAACAGGGCGTCGAATTTACCCGTGACGACAAGGCGGTCGAGGCCGGGGGCTACCACCTCACCCGCGAGGGCGGCCATACCCATCGCCGCGTCGTCCACGCCGCCGACGCCACGGGCAAGGAGGTGGAGACCACCCTTGAGAGTCAGGTCCGCGCCCGCGCCAATATTCAGATCCTTGAGCGCCACATCGCCGTGGACCTCATCAGCGGGCGCAAACTCGACATCAAGGTGGATCGCTGTCTCGGCGCCTATGTCCTCGACGATGCCAGCGGCGAGGTCAAGACCTTGCTGGCTCGTTTCGTGGTGGTCGCCACGGGGGGTGCCAGCAAGGTCTATCTCTACACCAGCAACCCGGATGTCTCTACCGGTGATGGCATCGCTATGGCCTGGCGCGCCGGTTGCAGGGTGGGCAACATGGAGTTCATGCAGTTCCATCCAACCTGCCTCTATCATCCTCAGGCCCGCACCTTTCTGATCAGCGAGGCCCTGCGTGGCGAGGGCGGGCGCCTTTTGCTGCCAAACGGCAAGCGTTTTATGCAACGCTTTGACGAGCGCGCCGAGCTGGCCCCGCGCGACATCGTCGCCCGCGCCATCGACCACGAGATGAAGCGCCTGGGCGCCGAGTGTCTCTATCTGGACATCTCCCATCGGCCCGCCGACTTCATCATCGAGCACTTTCCCACCATCCATGCCCGGTGCCTGGAACTAGGGATCGACATCACCCGCCAGCCCATCCCCGTGGTGCCCGCCGCCCACTATACCTGTGGTGGCGTGGTCACCGACGAGATGGCCCGCGCCGATCTGCCGGGCCTGTACGCCATCGGCGAGGTAGCCTATACCGGCCTCCATGGCGCCAACCGCATGGCCAGTAATTCCCTGCTTGAATGCCTGGTCTTTGCCGCTCAGGCGGCGGCGGATATTCAGGCCCACCTGGCGGATGCCCCCATGCCACCGGACGTCCCCTTCTGGGATGCCAGTCGTGTCCACGAGCCTGACGAGGCGGTGGTGGTCTCCCATAACTGGGAAGAGTTGCGCCGCTTCATGTGGGACTATGTCGGCATCGTGCGCACCAATAAACGCCTCCAGCGCGCCCAGCGCCGCATTGACCTGCTGCACCACGAGATCATTGAATACTACGGTAATTTCCCCGTCAGCAATGATTTGCTCGAATTGCGCAACCTGGTGGAGGTCGCCTACCTCATCATCCGCTCGGCCCTGCGCCGCCGCGAGAGCCGTGGCCTGCATTACACCCTGGATTTTCCTTTCAAAGACCCTGCCCAACGCCAGCCGACAGTGCTGATCCCGGATAATTATCGACCGCGCCCGGACTAATCCCCCAACCAAAGCCGAAAACTTAATAAGTTTTTTGATGCGGCGCATCAACGTCATTTATCATTTGCCATTACCTAACGCGACCGGAATTCTGGCTGCCCTACACCACTATTCCTTCCCGGCAACTTGAGGGAGATTTGACATGACCGAGTACGTCCGCTGGCTCCGCGACCTGCGCATGGACGATGTGCCCATCGTGGGCGGCAAAAACGCCTCCCTTGGCGAAATGATCCATCACCTTGCGGAAGTCGGCGTGCGGGTCCCCGGCGGCTTCGCCACCACCGCCGACGCCTACCGCGAATTCCTGGCCAAGGACGGACTGGACGAGCGCATCCAGGCCCTGCTCGATGACCTGGACGTGGAAGACGTGGCCAAGCTGGCCCAGGTCGGTCCTCGTATCCGGGGCTGGATCCTGGAACAGCCCTTCCCGGCCGCCCTCGAAGCCGGCATCAATGACTATTACCAGCAATTGGTCGCCGAGGCGGGCAGCGAGGTCTCCTGGGCCGTGCGCTCCTCCGCCACCGCCGAGGACCTGCCGGACGCCTCCTTCGCGGGTCAGCAGGAGACCTTCCTCAACGTCAAGGGCCTGGACGATATCAAACATCGCATCAAGGAGGTGTTTGCCTCCCTGTTCAACGATCGGGCCATCTCCTACCGGGTTCACCAGGGCTTCGAGCATCGCCACGTTGCCCTCTCCGCCGGCATCCAGCGCATGGTGCGCAGCGACCTCGCCGCCTCCGGCGTCATGTTTACCCTGGACACGGAGTCGGGTTTCCGCGACGCCGTCTTTATCACCTCCAGCTATGGCCTGGGCGAAATGGTGGTCCAGGGGGCCGTCAATCCTGACGAGTTCTATGTCCACAAACCGACCCTGGCCGCGGGCCGACCCGCCGTGCTGCGCCGCAATGTGGGCGGCAAGGCCCTGCGTATGGTCTATGCCGAGCCTGGCGGTGCCCAAAAGGTCCTCACCGAGGAGGTGCCCGAGGCCGATCGCACGCGCTTCTCCATTACCGACGCCGAGATCATGGAACTAGCCAAGCAGGCGGTCCTGATCGAGAACCACTATGGCCGGCCCATGGACATCGAGTGGGCGAAGGACGGTCTGGACGGCCTCCTCTACGTGGTCCAGGCGCGTCCCGAGACGGTCCAGAGCCGCTCCGGCAATGTCCTGGAGCGCTACCACCTGCGCGCCAAGGGCCCGATCCTGGCCACCGGACGCAGTATCGGCCATCGCATCGGCGCCGGCCCGGCCCGGGTCGTGCATGGCACCCATGACATGGACAAGGTCCAGCCCGGCGATGTCCTCATCACCGACATGACCGATCCTGACTGGGAGCCGATCATGAAGCGGGCCGCCGCCATCGTCACTAACCGCGGCGGCCGCACCTGTCACGCCGCCATCATCGCCCGCGAATTAGGCGTGCCGGCGGTGGTGGGATGCGTCGATGCCACCGAAAAGGTCAAGGAAGGCCAGCCTGTCACCGTCTCCTGTGCCGAGGGCGATACCGGCTTTATCTACGAAGGCGCCCTGCCCTTCGAGCATAAGATCATCGAGATGTCCCACATGCCGGACATTCCGGTCAAGATCATGATGAACGTTGGCAACCCGGACCGGGCCTTCGCCTTCGCCGCCACCCCCAACGCGGGGGTCGGCCTGGCGCGCCTGGAGTTCATCATCAACAATATGATCGGCATCCATCCCAAGGCCCTGCTGGAATACGACCAACTACCGGCGGATCTCAAGGCCCGCATCGCCCCGCGCATCGCCGCCTACCCGAGCCCGCGGGAGTTCTTCGTCACCAAACTGGCGGAGGGTATCGCCACCCTGGGCGCCGCCTTTGCGCCCCATACCGTCATCGTGCGCATGTCGGACTTCAAGTCCAACGAATACGCCAACCTGATCGCCGGGACCCGCTACGAGCCGGAGGAAGAGAACCCCATGATCGGCTTCCGTGGCGCCGGGCGTTACGTTGCCGAGTCCTTCAAGGACTGCTTCGAGATGGAATGCGAGGCCCTCAAGCGGGTGCGCAACGACATGGGCCTAACCAATATCGAAATCATGGTGCCCTTCGTGCGCACCCTGAAGCAGGCCAAGGCCGTGGTCGAGGCTCTGGCGGCCCAGGGACTGGAGCGCGGCAAGGACGGCCTGCGCCTCATCATGATGTGCGAGATCCCCTCCAACGCCGTGCTGGCGGAAGAGTTTCTGGAATTCTTCGATGGCTTCTCCATCGGCTCCAACGACATGACCCAGCTCACCCTGGGCCTGGACCGGGATTCCGCCCTGGTGGCCGAGCACTTCGACGAGCGCGATCCCGCCGTCCTCAAGATGCTGTCCATGGCCATCACGGCCTGCCGCAAGCACGGCAAATACGTCGGCATCTGCGGCCAGGGTCCCTCCGACCACCCGGACCTCGCCGACTGGCTGCTCAACCAGGGCATCACCAGCATCTCCCTCAACCCCGATACCGTCATCGACACCTGGCTCTATCTGGACGAGAAGGCCAACCAGGCCAAATGACCGGGTGAGCCCCCAGAGCCACCCTCCGCCTGGTGGGTGGCTCTGGGTCATCCCCTCCCGGTGCTATCGCCACGGGAGGGCGATTTGAAACCACCCGACCCCGGACAACCGCTGCATTGGCGCTGGCTATAATGGCTTAACGGTTGTTCAAACCCAGGAGTTGTCATGTCTAATCTTGCCCGGGTCTACTCGATTACCGCCGACGACTATCTGGCTGGGGAGACCCTCTCGCCCATCCGCCACGAGTATGTCGCCGGCGAGGTCTTTGCCATGGCCGGCGCCACCGAAGAGCATGCCACCATCGCTGGCAACTTGTTTGCAATGCTGCGCACCCAGGTGCGCGGTGGCCCCTGTCGGGTCTATATCGCCGACATGAAACTACGCGTGGCGGCCGCCGACGCCTTCTTCTACCCGGATGTCTTCGTGACCTGCGACCCGCGGGACGCCACCGAACCGCTGGCGAAGCGTCACCCATCCCTGATCTGCGAGGTGCTGTCTGAGTCCACCGAGGCCTACGACCGGGGCGGCAAATTTGCCGCCTACCGCACCTTGGAGAGCCTCAACGAATATCTGCTGATCGACTCGCGCCGCCGCGCCGTGGAGGTCTTTCGCCGTCAGCCCGGCGGCTGGCTGTTGTCGCCGGTGGCCCCGGACGGGGCACTGGAACTCAACTGTCTGGATTTCCGTTGCGCGGTAGATGCCCTCTATGAGGACGTGGTCTTCCCGGCCCCACCAACCCAACCTCCAGATGAATGAGGCCGTGAGGACATGGCTCACGGACCGGTTGCCACCTGCTAGCGGATTCCATCCTTAGCGATTCGCCACCAAGATGGCAGCAGTCGTCTTCAATCGCGGCCCACCATCCAGACAGATCAGGGGCGCAATCCAGTTCCGGCGCCCAACTCCATGGCCAGCAAGGAAAGATCGTCACTGAAGGCGACGCCGGTGCCGGATGCGGCGCTTTGCCAATCGGTCAAGGCCCTGCTTATGCCTGCAATGACTTCATCGAGAGAGGCGTCCCGCGTCTGGACAAGGAGTGCGCCAAGGCGCTCCGTGCCGAATAGCTCATTGTCAGGATCGAAGCATTCGGTGACCCCGTCGGAATAGAGCAGCAGGCGGTCGCCGGTCTCAAGCTGAAAAGCGACGGACTCATACTGGGCCTGGGGGATGAGTCCCACCGGTAGGCCACCTCCGCCCAGGGTCTCGAGGGTGCCATCGCGCCGACAGACTAGGGGATGCGGATGGCCGGCCTGGCAGAGGTGGCCCTGGCCACTGCGGGTATCGATGACACCGTAGATGATGGTGAAATAGGTTGGGTCGCCCTCGTCGGCCTGAAAGCCCTCGTTCAGTTGGGTGACGACCGCCACCGGGTCCCCGAAGTCGACCGCCTGCTCCCCGGGACCAGGTCGCAGGAGCCGCGCCAGATGGACCGACAGCATGGCGGCGGGGATGCCATGACCGGAGACGTCGAGCAAATAGAAGCCGAGCCGGTCCTCGCCCAGGGGATGAAAATTGAAGAGATCACCCGCCAACTCATCCGCCGGGATCAGGGTCCAGGCCAGCGCGAGCGGCAGGCCCGGCGGCACGGCGCTGGGCAGCAGATGGCACTGTAAGGCCGCGGCGGCGCGCAGATCGTGCTGGATGCGCCGCTGGGTGAGTTCCAGATTCTGGTAGGCCTCCCGCAACTCCCGCTGCTGGCGATAGAGGGTCAGGTGAGCGCGCACCCGCGCCAGGACGATCGGCGGGCTGATGGGCTTGGTGATGTAATCGACGGCGCCGAGGGCGAAGCCCCGTCGTTCGGCGTCGATATCGGTGCGGGCCGTGATGAAGATGATGGGGATGCCGGCGGTCGCGGCATCCGCCTTGAGACGTTGGCACACCTCGTAGCCGTCCATGCCGGGCATCATGATATCGAGCAGGATCATGTCGGGCCTGGGCTCGGCGGCGGCGATGCTCAGGGCCTTCTCGCCATTTGGCGCAGCCTTGACCTTGTATGCGGGTCGCAGAACCTCGCTCAGGAGTTCGATGTTTTCCGGCGTATCGTCAACGACCAGGATGGTCTGCTGGCTGTGCATGGCTCGTTGCCCTTGGGATTGTTGTTGACGCCAACTGGCTGTTGGAGGTCGGTGGTCGATACGGCGCGGGCCTGGGCTCCGGTGATTCTGAAACAAGCTGGCGTCCCACCTTATCCCAGGCCGGCTCTGGCCCGTTTCACGCCATCTAGTGCCGTGTCGAAATCATACCTGGCCAGCGCACGGACGGCATCGCGCAAATGATTTTCCACGCCCGAGCCAGTCGCCAGGGCGCTCACCTCATCCAGCAGGGCGACAGCATCGGTATCGCTGGCGACCAGCAAGCACTCCAGTCGTTCGAACCCTTCGCGCAATCCAGCGCTATCCACCTCTTGGTCCCGCAGCGGTGTCGCGTGGGTCGGGTTCGCGCCAATTCCCGCGAGGGCCGCCATGACCGGTGTCAGTTCCGCCCGCACCCGCTCCAGCAGCGCGGCGATAAGGGACTCGGGTGCCGCATCCCGACAGGCCTGTTCCAAATCGGCGGCGGCGGCCTGGATGCCGCCAGCCCCAATATGGCCCGCGTTACTCTTGAGGGTGTGGGCGGCGCGGGTCGCGGCGGTCACGTCAGAGCCCTGCCGCGCTTGTAAAAAAAGCTCGACGAAGTCCCGCTGGCCGTCGCGAAACTTCGCTAGTAATCGGGTATACAGCGGCCCATTGCCCAGACAGATGGCCAGGCCCTGGCGTTTGTCGATTCCCGGCAGGTCGGGCAGATCGTCCTCCGGGAAAGCCCCGAGAACTCCATTCCGCGTTCCATCTCGAGCATCCTGATCCGGCCCCAGGCCTTGGCCTTGACGCTGGTCCACCGGGAGCCCCGACCCTTGATCTTGGCACTGACCCGCGACCTGGCCCTGTTCATGGCCCAGATCCTCACCGGCAACCTGATCCTGACCTTGACCCCCGACCTGCCCCGGCCCTTGGCCCGCACTCCGACTCAGGCTGGGCCCGATCCAGCGGGCCAGGGTGACAAACATCTTGCCAACATCGAGCGGCTTGGCGATGTAGTCGCACATGCCCACCGCCAGCACCTGCTCGCGGTCACCGGCCATGGCGCTGGCGGTCATGGCGATGACGGGCAGCGCCGCCAGGGCCGGGCGCTTGCGGATCTCCCGGGTCGCCGTGTAACCGTCCATCACCGGCATCTGGCAGTCCATCAGCACGGCGTCGAACTGGGTATCCCGGGCCAGGATGTCGATCGCCTCCTGTCCCTGCCAGGCGCTGACCACTTGCATGCCCGCCTGTTCGAGGAGTTCCCGGGCCAGTTCCTGATTCAGATCGTTATCTTCCACCAGGAGCAGGCGTGCGCCTCGGAGTTGGGCCCAGGCCGCGTCGTGACCCGACCCGGCGGCGTGGCGGGTTCGGGCCGTGACGACCCGGCCCTGATCCAGACTGGCAGGGTCATCCCCCAGGCCGAAACGGGCCTGAAAATGGAAGGTCGAGCCCTGACCCGCCACGCTCTCAACCCAGATGCGCCCTTGCATCAGCTCCACCAGTCGCCGGGAGATGGCCAGACCCAGGCCGGTGCCGCCATATTTGCGGGTCGTCGAGGGGTCGGCCTGGCTGAAGGACTGGAACAGCCGGCCGCACTGCTCGGGGGTCATGCCGATGCCGCTGTCTCGGACCCAGAAGTGCAGTTCGACCCCCTCCGCCGCCGCCCCGACCTGCTCGACGCCAATGAGGATCTCACCCTGCTCGGTGAACTTGACGGCATTGTTGGCCAAGTTGATCAGGACCTGGCCGAGTCGCAGCGGGTCGCCCACCAGGGCGCTAGGGACTTCCGGGGCGATGGCGAACCGCAGCGCCAGTCCCTTGTCCTCCGCCTTGAGGCCGACCAGATCGGTGAGCTGATCGATCACCTCCGCTAGCCGGAAAGCGGTGGCCTCGATAGCAAGTTTCCCCGCCTCGATCTTCGAGAAGTCCAGGATATCGTTGATGATACCGAGCAGGTTCTGGCCGGCGCCATGGACCTTCGCGATGTAATTGCGTTGTTTCGGGTCGAGCTCGGTTTGCAGGGCCAGGTGCGACATGCCGATGATGGCGTTCATCGGGGTGCGGATCTCGTGGCTCATGTTGGCGAGGAAGTCACTCTTGGCGCGGGTGGCCTCCTCCGCCAGCGTCTTGGCCCGCAGGAGTTCCTGCTCGGTGGCCTTGCGCGCGGTGATATCGCGGAACACCACCACCGTGCCGACTAGGTCCCCGTACTTGCGGATCGGCGTCGTGGCATATTCGATCGGAATGGGTCTCCCGTCCTGGTGCCAGAGGACCTCCGCATCGACGCTGCGCGGCTGACCATCGCGGGCGGTGAGGTGCATGGCGCACTCCACCAGAGGAAAAAGCTGGCCGTCTGGATAGCTGTGATGCACAAGATCATGCATCGGCCGGCCGATCATCGCCTCCTCCGTATAGCCGAGCATCGCGGGAGCGGCGGGATTCGCAAAGGTCATCACGCCCTGGCTGTCGAGACCGACAATGCCGTCGCTGACGGACTCCAGGATTAGACGGCTGCGCTCCTCAAGCATGGCCAGATGTTCGGTGGAAGCTTGGAGCGAGGCCTGTTGCGCCTCGAGTTCGAGGGTCTGATCCTCCAGGGTGGCGGCTTGGCGTTGGGTCTCTTCCAGCAGGGCCTGGGTGCGAATATTGCGCTCCAGGATCTCCATGCTCATCGCCAGGATGGGCATCAGCTCGTCCAGCAGCGCCTGCTGCTTGCCGCCCAGGCCCGCGAAGGTGGCCAGCTCCAGCACCGCCAGCAGGCGATCGTTGCGCAACACCGGCAAGAGGACGATGGCGCCCGGCGGGGCGTCGCCCAGGCTAGAGCCCATGCGGAGGTAGTCCGGCGGTGGTTGGGTGATAAGGATGGGCGCACGCTCCAGGGCGCATTGGCCGATCAACCCCTGGCCAAGCTCAATAAACTGGCCCAGTTCACCCGGCTCGGGGTGGGCATAGGCGGCAAGCAGTCCCAGTCGGCGCGCCTCTTCCTCGTAGAGGTAGATGACGCCCTGCCCCATGCCAAGCAGGGGCGCGATCCGAGCGAGGAAGGTCCGCCCCAACACCTCTTGGCTGGTCGCGGCCTGCAATTCGCTGGAGATGGCAGCCTGGTGGGTCTTGATCCAGCGCCGCTCCTCCAGCGTCCGTGCCTCGCCCTGCAGCACCGCCACGGCCCGGGCCAGGTCACCGATCTCGTTGGGATAGTCGGTGTGCGGCACCCGCTCGTCCAAATGGCCGGCCGCCAACTTCTCCACGCTGGCGCGGATGCGCTCGGTAGGCCCCCGGATCGAGCGCGCGATGAGCCAGCCCACCAGCAGGGCCACCAGGACCCCCAGGCTCATGATGACGATAGATTCCCGCTGACTCCGTTCCGCCACGATGAGGGACTGGGCCAGCCGGGCGCGAGCGGCCTGCTCCTTGGCCTCCGCCACCTGGGATAAGGCCGTGAATCCCTCGCCCCAACGGGCCTGAAAGTCGGGACGGGTGACCATGAGGCGCGCCTCCTCGAGCCGCTCCTGGTCGATGAGATCGACGACTTGGGTGACATCCTGAATGTAACGCCCGGAACGCGCCTCGAACTGGGACAGGTAGGCCAGATTCTCGTCACGGAAAGTCCGGGAACGCAGCACGGCCAGGGCTTGCGGCAGGCGCTCCTGAGTCGCCTGGATCTGTGAGATGGCTGTGGCGCGCTCCAGGGGGTCGGTAGCCAGAACGGCCTGACGGACGGAACGCGCGATGGAGGCGAAGTCGATCTGAGCGTTCTTGGCGGCGATAACGCCGAGCAATTCCTGCTCGTAAACCCCCTGGATCTCGTCACGCAGGTACCGCTGGCTGAGCAGGCCTTCGACGCCCAGCGCCACGGCGATCAGCAATAGCGCCACAAAACCCGCCAGCAGCTTGGATTGCAGGGTGCGCGCCTCAAGCGCGGTCACCCAGCGGTTAATCAGGGGCGGCATAACCTGGGCGTCGCTGCCGTTAGCCGTGACCGCCACCCTTGATAAGTTGGTGGTCGATGCTGTCATTGCCGGTCATCTTGCCACTGACCGAGGCACTGGTTTGGCCTTTGGCAAACTGAATTTGGTGGGTGGCGTCGTCAGCCGGGGTCATGGCCGCGAAGGCCATAAAGGCACTGGCAAGCATAAAAACCAGGATTTTTTTCATGAACCACCCCTGCTTGTTAAAAGACGTGCTAAAGATGACCGTGCCGAAATGCTAGGTGCCGCTAGCCCGCCAGGCGGCTAACGATACCCATTAGCGCAACCCATTTTATGCGACATCTCCATTGATAACGACTGCGGCTCGCGCCAGCGGGCGACGCCTGCGGATCCTGGTCGTCGATGATGACCCGCGGGTCCGCGACTCGGTCGGCCGCTTGCTGACCTTGGAGGGCATTCTGATCGCCTTCGCCGAGCATGGGGCGGATGCCCTCGCCCTGTTGCGCCGGGATGCCGATTTCGATCTGGTGCTGTCGGATCTGGCGATGCCCGTCCTGGACGGTGCCGCCCTCTGCCAGGCGCTGACGGAGGCGTTTCCGAACCTCCCGGTGATCCTCATGACCGGACAGGCCCCGTCGCTGTTTCCGCTCGACAATTTACCGGGCCAGCCGATCGTGCTGCGCAAACCCATCGATCAGCGCCCCCTGCGGGCGGCGATCGCGGACACGCTGGCACGCGTCGGTTACTGAGATAAGTGCCAGGGATGGCGGCGTCGGCATCCCTGGCCGGGTGGCGTCGGGCGGGGGACGCCGTGAATACCTCCCTGTAGGCTTGGCGACAGCATCCCTGCTGTCGACACCCCCGCCCGCCGCCACCCGGCCCAGGATCGGGCTCTAGCCTACCGCCCAAGCCGCCGACAGCAATTCCGCCTGGGCGAGCACCGTCTGGACGGCTTCGTCCTGCAAATCCGGTGGATAGCCATAGCGGTTCAGGATGCGTTTCACCATAACGCGAATCTTGGCCCGGGCGCCTTCCCGCAGGGTCCAGTCAATCGTGACGCTCTTGCGCACCTGGGTCACGAGTTCGGCGGCGATGACCTTGAGTTGGTCGTTGCCCAGGGCGACAACGGCGCTTTGGTTGGCGGCGAGGGCGTCGTAGAAGGCGACCTCGTCGTCCGTCAGGCCGAGGTCTTCGCCGCGCTTGGTGGCGGCGTCGAGGTCCTTGGCGAGCTGGATCAGCTCCTCGATCACCTGCATCGTCGAGATGGCGCGGTTGTGATAGGCGTTGAGGGTCTTCTTGAGCTTCTCGCTAAAGACCTGGCTTTGCACCAGGTTGCGCTGGGCGCGCACCTTGAGTTCGTCCTTCAGCAGCTTTTCCAGCAACTCCGCGGCGACGTTCTTGTGCTTGAGGCCACGCACCTCGGCGAGAAACTGGTCGGAGAGGATGCCGATATCCGGCCGCGGCAAACCGGCGGCGGTGAAGACATCGATCACCTGGCCCTCGGTGGTGATGGCCTTGGAGACGAGCTGGCGGATGGCGGCGTCGATTTGCTCGGGGGTCTTCTGGGTGTTACTGGCCTGCTTGGTCAAGGCGGCCTGGATGGCTTGGAAGAAACTCACGTCGTCGCGGATCGCCGTGGCCTCGTCGCTGGCGGCGCAGAGGGCAAAGGCGCTGGAGAGCTCCGTCACCACCCGCACCCAGCGCTTTTTGCCATCCTCCTGGGCGAGGATGTGCTCCTGCCCGGCGGGGATGAGGGCGAGCCGTTCGGCGGGGCTGCCGGTGGTCCAGAGGTCCCAGTCGCAGCCGTGCATCAGGTCGCGGGCGATGCCGTGCTTCTCCAGCATGACCGCGATGGCCTGGGCGGTGTCGAAGGTCGGGTCGCCCTGGCCGCCACTCTCGGTATAGGTCACCAGCGCCCGCTTGAGCTGATCGGCGAGACCCAGGTAATCCACCACCAGGCCGCCGGGCTTGTCCCGGAAAACCCGGTTCACGCGCGCGATGGCCTGCATGAGGCCGTGGCCCTGCATAGGCTTGTCCGCATACATGGTGTGCAGGCAGGGCGCGTCAAAGCCGGTCAGCCACATGTCGCGCACGATGACGATCCGGAAGGGGTCCTTGGCGTCCTTGAAGCGGTTCGCCAGTTTGCGGCGCTTTTTCTTGCCGCGGATATGCGGCTGCCAGGCGGGACCGTCCTCGGCACTGCCGGTCATCACCACCTTGACCACGCAGCCCCTGCCCTGCTCGGCGTCAGGGTCGTCGTCCGGGGCGCTGGCCCAGTCGGGGCGCAGCCCGATGAGCGCCTGGTAGAGGTCCACGCAGATGCGGCGGCTCATGCAGACGATCATCGCCTTGCCGTCCATGGCCTCCAGGCGCTTCTCGAAATGCGCCACCAGATCGGCGGCGATCAGGGCGATGCGCTTCGGGTCGCCCACCAGGGCCTCCAGCGCGGCCCACTTGGTTTTGAGCTTTTCCTTCCGGGTCAGCTCCTCGCCTTCGGTGATGTCCTCGAAATCCGCGTCCAGACTCGGCAGTTCGGCGGCGTTCAGGGCCAGCTTGGAGATGCGACTCTCGTAATAGATGGGCACCGTGGCCTGGTCGGCGACGGCGCGCTGGATGTCGTAGATGGAGATGTAATTGCCGAAGACCGCCCGGGTGTTGGCGTCCGTCTTCTCGATGGGCGTGCCGGTGAAGCCGATGAAGGAGGCATTCGGCAAGGCATCGCGCAGGTTGCTGGCGAAGCCGTAGGACATCTCGCCGGTCCTTTCATTGACCTTGCCGCCGAACCCATACTGGCTGCGATGGGCCTCATCCGCAATGACCACGATGTTCTGTCGCGCGCTCAGCTCGGGCATCGCCTCGCCCCTGGCCGGCATGAACTTGTGGATGGTGGTGAAGATGACGCCGCCGCTCGCCCGGTTCAGCAACTCCCGCAGATGCTCGCGTCCGTCCGCCTGCATCGGCGTCTGACCCAGGATATCCGCGCAGCGCTGGAACTGGCCGAAAAGCTGGTCATCCAGATCGTTGCGGTCCGTCAGCACCACCAGCGTCGGGTTCCGCATCGCCGGATGCCGCACCAGGCGCGCGGCGAAGAAGAGGATGGAAAAGCTCTTGCCGCTGCCCTGGGTGTGCCAGACCACGCCCGCGCGGCGGTCGCCCGGCTTGCCGCCGAGCATGGGGCCCGCCCAGTAGGTGCCCGCCTCCTCGCCCAGCGCCCTGCCGCTCGCGCCCATGCCGCTGGCGCGCACCGTCTCCTCCACCGCTGCCTTGACCGCGTGGAATTGATGGTAGCCGGCGATGATCTTATGCAGCGCCCCCGAGTCCGGGTCTTCCTCGAAGACGATGAAGTGCTGGAGCAGATCCAGCAGGCGTTGCCGCTCGAACACCCCGCGCACCAGGACCTCCAGCTCCAGCGCCGACTGGGGGGCATCGCCCTCGCCAGCGATCGTGCGCCAGACCTTGAACCATTCCTGGCTGGCCGTGACGGAACCCATGCGCGCCTGCAAGCCATCGCTGACCACCAGCAAGCCGTTGTAGTGCAGCAGATTGGGGATCTCCGCCTTGTAGGTCTGAAGCTGAGCGTAGGCGCTCCAGATGGTCGCGTCTTCATCCGCCGGATTCTTCAGCTCGATCAGAGCCAGGGGCAGCCCGTTGATAAAGATGACGATGTCGGGCCGCCGGTGGTGCTGGCCCTCGATCACCGTGAACTGGTTCACCGCCAGCCAGTCGTTCGCGGCCACATCCCCAAAATCCACCAATCGCGCATGATCGCCCGCGATGCCGCCATCGGGGCGCGGATATTCCACGGGAACGCCATCCCGCAGCAGGCGGTGAAAGGCGCGGTTGGTCTGGGTGAGCGACGGTGTGGCTATCCGCAGCACCTTGCGCAAGGCTTCCTCCCGCGCCTCTTCGGGCATGGTCGGGTTCAGGCGCCGGAGCGCGGCGCGCAGGCGGCCCACCAGGATCACATCGCCGTAAGACGCCCGCTCACCGTAGGCGGCCGGGGCGAGGGCTTCCGCCCCAAGGCAGGCGTAACCCAATTCCCCGAACCATTCCAGGGCGGCGTTTTCGACGATGGCTTCGTTGAGGATCATGGCTGGGCCTCATTGGCAGTCGAATAAGCCCTAATGGGCCCGAATGAGCCCCAATTGGCCCCGACAGGTCCTGATGGACGCTCCAAATGCCTCATGACAACCTCCATCGTGAACCGCGACCATGCCCCGTTGCTTGAGCCAGACCAAGGATTAGTCTCGGACTCGCCGCCGCGCACCCAGGATTCGATATCAGTGAGCGTGATCATGCGGGATTCCGTACGAAGCCAAACCGCATCCCATCGCCAAAGAAGACCCGCCCCGTCGTCGGCCCACCAGGCGCGAGATGCGGCCCGTGCCCGATGGCATGGCCCAGCTTCCCGAACCATTCGAGGGCGGCTTCTTCGATATTGGATTCGTTGAGGCTCATGGTTTCGGCGGCTTGGGTTTCTTCGGCTTTGACAGCTTCTTCAATTCCGAGACAGCCTTCTCAAAATCCGAATCGATCAGTCGCGGCTGCGAATCCAGAAACACCCGGTAGCGGTGGTATTCCAGCTCCGCCTTCATCTTCGCCTGCTCGGCGGAAATTTTTCCCGCGTGGTCCAGCAGCTCGTGCTCGGAGAGTTTCAGGAACTCATCCAGTTTTGTGATCCAATCCCGCATCGTCATCACCTTGCGTTGCAGCGCCCGCAGTTCGGCAAATTCGATGTAGGCCGTCACAATCCGGTTCAGCGTGTCGAGTTCCTCGCCATCGAGATAGTTCTTGGCGATGGACACGTCCTCCTTGCGGACGATGCCCCCGGGCCGCGTGGTTTTCAGGCCCATGAAGGGGTTGCCGGCATCCACCCGCGCATGGATGACCTCCGCCGCCGTCTGACCGTGCGCCGCCCAGTGCATCCTGTTCTGCAGCGTCGCGAAAAACTGCTGCGACATCTCCGTGTTCGGCGTGTAGTCCACACTCGTCGCGTAAATATCCAACACCTTCTGGTAAAAGCGCCGTTCCGAGGAGCGGATGTCGCGGATGCGCTCCAGTTGCTCGTCGAAGTAATCCTTCTGCCCCTTGCCCGGCGGATTCTTCAGACGCTCGTCGTCCATGGTGAAGCCCTTCACCAGATACTCGTTCAAGCGCCCGATGGCCCATTGGCGGAACTGCGTGCCCCGGTGGCTGCGCACACGGAAACCGACGGCGAGAATGGCGTCCAGATTGTAGTGTTCAATCTCCCGCGCCACCTCCCGTTTGCCCTCGGTTCGAACTATCCGGAATTTCCGGATAGTTGCCTCCCGGCTCAATTCCCCTTCGTCGAAAATGTTCACCAGATGCTCGTTGATGGTCCGGACATCCTTCTCAAACAACTCGGAAATGAGCACCTGCGTCAGCCACAGAGTCTCATTTTCAAAACGGCACTGGATGCGGGTCCGGCCATCCTCCGTCTGGTAGAGGATGATTTCGGATTGGGGTAACGGCTGATCGCTCACGCGGTGGCGTCCAGCTTGGATTCAAGCCCCGCCACGCTCAACTCCCCGCTCAGCAGCTTCGGCAGCAGCGTGTCGCGCAGGGTGGCGAGGGTGCGGGATTGGGTGCGGTTGGCTTCGGCTTGTTCAAGAAGCGGGGCGCACAGACGGTGAAAGGCTTCGAGAATCCTCGGCTCGTTCGGCAGCGCGACTTGCATAGCTCCGATGACTTCGGGGCGCACAGCGGGATAGGCTCCGCCGTCGGCCATTTGACCGAGGTGGTCGGAGATTTCGGGCTGCGTAAGCGCCGCGTGGAGGAATGACCACGGGACTTTCCTCGGCGTGAGCACGGCGAAGCCGGTGGAGGCAACGCGATTTTCGGGCGGATTCAGCGCGAGAAAGTAGGAGCCTCGGTCGGGGCGGACAGTGGAGACAACGGTGTCGCCGTGTCGCAGGCGTCGGCGGGCTCGGCTGGGTTCTTCGCCGCGTGGGTAGGTGGCGATATTCGAGATGTTGCCGCGACTCACTTCCGAAATCTCGACGTATTCGAGCGTCTCCAAGTCGTTGTTCTTGCCGAGCGTCCATGCGTTGATGGCGCAGACGTCTTCGATGGCGGCGAGACGCCAGCCGACAGGAAGCATGTCGTGTTCGCCGTGCGCGAAGTGCCCGGGGAAGAGGGCGGCGGTGGCGGGGTCTAGGGCGGCGGGGGGGCGTCCGTCGAGTTTGGCGCGGACGGGGTCGAAGTCCACGAACCAACTCTGGAACAGCGCCCGCGCCATCGCCTCCAGCGTCGCGTTCATCCGCCGGTTCAACTCGATCTTGTCGTCCAGCGCCCCAAGCACCGCCGCGATGGCTTTTTGCTCGGCGAGGGGTGGGACATCGAAGTCGCGAACATAGACAGCAGATCGCGTGGTAGATGGAATTGGCGAGCCATCATCAATCTCGCCGAGTTTGTGATGCTTGATGGCATAGTAGAGCCACCGCATGTTGAACTCGGATTTCGGAACGACGTAGTAGGCGGTATCGATGACGAAGAAAGGTGAGCGAGAAAACGCGATTCCTCGGTAAGCCCCCTTTCGTCCAAGAATGACACCAGGACCGGAAGCGAGTGGCCTGTCAGTCCAACCAATCGGACCGTTGCTGCCGAAGACTCGATACTTGCCGCTTACCTTGTCGTAGTCGCGCAGCGCCTTTCCGTATTCGAGCGAGATTTCCTCGCCCCATGTGCTGGCTCGCCAATCGTTCATTTGGCGCCTCCTTCCGCAGCCCCAAAGGGGCGAGATATACCAGCCCAGGGCAACGCCCTGGGTTCGATGGTCAAAAAGATCCCAAGCCCTGTAGGGGCGAAACAACGGTTGGGCCGCCCCTTCAAGGCTTGATGAAATGAAGATGCATACCCAGGGCGTTGCCCTGGGCTGGTATGTGCCGCACCGTTGGCGCTCAAAGCATCACCCGCCATAACCCAGCCCCCTCAGGTTTGCTTTGATGGCCTGCTCCCGTTTCGCGGACTCGGCCAACGGGACATGCAGTGCGACGACGAGGCGCGCCTTCCTTGCGTGTCTGAGGTTCATAGATTGGGAGGCTCCTGACGGTGGAGCAACTCACCCGGCTGTAGCCGGAGAAACACGACATACTCGCTCATCACATCCAAAGCCAGGGTCTGGCCGTTGTGCAAAGCGGTGAGGTGTGCGGGGGACAGATGGAAAACCTCGCCGCCCCAGCGATGACCAAAGGGGGTGGCCGCTCCGGTGACGACATCGACGGGGGCATTCACCGTGGCGATCTGGCCGTATGACGGAGTTCCCCCGGGGGCGCTGGCTGGCCAATGGCGGCGGACTTTGGCTAACCAGGGTTCCAGACCGGCTGAACGGATACCGGCAAATCGGTCGAGGGCTAAGGCCAGTTCGTGAAGTTCCGGTGAAATCCATGCAATCACTTTGAGGACCGACCGATGCTGGGCGTCCAAATCCTTCCAGTGGAGAACCCGCTCGTGATGGAACACGCGGTTGCGGAGGTTGCGAATGAGCCGCCAGCGCTCCCCGAGCTTATTCAGGTTCCGGTCGTCAATGGGGGCGTACGGGTAGATGGTGTGGGCGAGGTAGTGGCCGACCCCGGTCTGTCCATGAGCCTTGTTGAAGAAGCCGGTCCAGAAGCCGAAGTTCAGTTCCGCCACCATGCGCCCGGGCGTTATTGATTTCCGATGGTCGGTGAGTGCCTTCCGCGCTTCCAAGATTTGGGTTTTTTGCCAAGGCGTCAGGCGGTTATCCGCAGTGTCAAACCAATCGTCGGTTTGGTAGCGGGCTGTCATGGCCCGGTGAATGGCATTGCGCAAGGCGACTTCGGCGAACTGGAGGGCAGGATAAAGGGATTCGCCCAAGGCCATATTCAGGGAGTAGCGGGCAAGCGTAAGGGCTGGATCAGCCCCATCCTGTCGGTAGGCGTCGATCCTCTCCTCGTGAAGGATGTTTTCGATTTTCTTGAAGAAATCCTGGTTCACCCGCGGCGCTCCCGGCGGAAATTTTGGATATGGATTGACTCGCGGGCAGGCTGGCCCCAATATTTTAGACGTTGACCCCGGACCCCCTTCCTCTGCCGCTTGCGACAGACAGGGGCCGGGGTTTCTTTGTTTCCGGGCTCCTGCCGGCAAACCCCACTCGGATTCATCCTCGGCACATCTCCGTGGTGCTGCGGCACCCAGCGAGAGCGGGGGGTCGCACTTCGTCCTGTTCCGCCCGTACTCATTGGAATCCAAGTCCTTTCAGATTGGCTTTGACAGCTAGTTCCAGCCTCGCGGACTCGGTGAACTGGGCGTGCAGTTCGGCGACGAGGCGCGGCATCTTTTCCTCGAAGGGGTCGCCGTCGTCCTCGACTGCCTCGGCGCCGACGTAGCGGCCGGGCGTGAGGACGTGGCCGTGGGCGGCGATCTCGGCGGTGGTGGCGGATTTGCAGAAGCCGGGAATGTCCGCATAGGGCGCGGCCCCCTCTCCCCGGCCCTCTCCCACGAGGGGAGAGGGGGAAAGGCGGTTGCCGCGCCAAGTGTGGTAGGTGGCGGCAATCTTCTCCAGGTCGGCGTCGGTGAGTTCGCGGTGGACGCGGTCGATGAGGGTGCCGAGTTTGCGGGCGTCGATGAAGAGGGTGTGCTGACGGCGGGCGCGGAAGCCGCGCTTGGCGTCGGCGCTTTTGCTTTTCGCGAGGAACCAGAGGCAGACGGGGATCTGGGTGCTGTAGAAGAGCTGACCAGGGAGGGCGACCATGCAATCGACGAGGTCGGCCTCAATGAGGGCGCGGCGGATGTCGCCTTCGCCGGACTGGTTGGAGGACATGGCACCATTGGCTGAAACGAAGCCGGCCATGCCGTCGGGGGCCAGGTGGTGGACGATGTGCTGGATCCAGCCGAAGTTGGCGTTGCCCTTCGGTGGCAGGCCGTATTTCCACCGCACGTCGTCGTCTTTGCGGAACCAGTCGCTGACGTTGAAGGGAAAGTTGGCGAGGATGTAGTCGGCCTTGAGGTCGGGGTGGAGGTCGTTGCGGAAGGTGTCAGCGGCGTATTTCCCGAGATCGCCCTCGATGCCGCGGATGGCGAGATTCATTAGGGCGAGCTTCCAGGTGGTAGGGTTCGATTCCTGGCCGTAGATGGCGATATCGCCGAGCTTGCCACCGTGGGCCTCGATGAATTTCTCGCTCTGCACGAAGAGGCCGCCGGAGCCATTGCAGGGGTCATAGACGCGGCCCTTGTAAGGGGCGAGCATGAAGACCAGCAGCTTATCAACACACTGCGGGGTGTAGAACTCGCCGCCGCGCTTCCCTTCCGCGCTGGCGAAGCGGCCGAGGAAGTATTCATAGACACGTCCGAGGATATCCCTGGCGCGGTTTTCCCGGTCCCCAAGGCCGATGGTGCCGATGAGGTCGATCAATTCCCCGAGGCGGTGCTTGTCGAGCGCGGGGCGGGCGTAGTCTTTCGGCAGGACGCCCTTGAGGCGCGGGTTGTCGCGCTCGATGGCGACCATGGCGTCGTCCACGAGCTTGCCGATGGCGGCCTGTTTGGCGTTGGCCTGGAGGTGGGACCAGCGAGCCTCGGCGGGCACCCAGAAGACGTTCTCGGCCTTGTATTCGTCGGGGTCTTCGGGATTCGCCCCGGCGTAGTCGCCCTGGCCCGCGAGGAGTTTGGCGCGCTGTTCCTCGAAGGTGTCGGAGATGTATTTGAGGAAAATCAGCCCGAGAACGACGTGCTTGTATTCCGCCGCGTCCATGTTGTTGCGGAGCTTGTCGGCGGTGAGCCAGAGCTTGACCTCGAAGCCGATGGTGGCCGAGGAGTCATTTTTCGGGGTTGCCGTCTTGGCCATCGGGTTGCCTTTTGCCGGGTGAGGGTGTCCATGGGCTCTAAACCCCATGTCCGCGGCATCCATGTCCGCGGCATTCTAGCCGATTTGCCAGGTCTCCCTGGCCAGCTTCGCGCCCTGATCCCGAGGGGGCCTGTGCCATGAGGCGAGCTATTCGAGGACGGCGTCTTCGACGATGGCTGCGTAGAGGCTTATGGCGCTGATGGGTCAGTATCACTCCCAACCTGCACCACCACATAGGCCCGTTCAATCTCGCGCTGAAAGCTGGCCGGGATACGAGCCCAATCCATTATTTCGACCCGAATGGGCAGATTGCTTTCCGACAGGACATCCTGCATTGCTCCTAATTCCGGTATCTCCTGATTCAGGTCGTTTGGCCGACGGACCACCAGATCCAGATCGCTGGCGTCGTGGCCATTGCCATTGACCCGGCTGCCGTAGGCCCAGACCTCGGCGTGCCGCATCTGCTGTTACAGCAGGGCACGGAGCATCTCAAGGTGGTGAGGCCGTAACTCCAGCATTTGTAGCGGTAGTTCGGGCATTAGTAGGAATCTTCGCTGTAGCGTTCGCGTAATACGGCTGCCAGGCGCGTCACGTCGTCAATGAAGTCGGGGATCAAGCGCAGCGTTTCCCTGGCAAAGTTTTCGCCGTAGTCATGGGCGGTATTGTTGCGGTTGTCGCGATAGGCAAACCAACGCTCCACTTCCTCGATTGTCATCAAGCCATGGGTGGCCGAAAGACGCAGCAGATCCTTGATGGGCGTGGCGTCGAGTGTTCTTGCGGCGTGGCCGTAATCGCGCAAGGCTTTTTTCAGCAGCTTGAAGCTGGTCTCCTGCGCCAATTCGTAGCCCTTGACGATGGCATTGCGAAAAATTTCCCGATCGATACTGTCCGCCGGGGCCTGCTCATAAAAGTTGAGAGACAACCGCAGGGTACCGATGCAGCGATTAAGATGGTCGGTATTCAGATTCATGCTGCTGGCTCCTACACTGGGACAGGACCGATGAAGGGTTCGCCATGGAAGTAGATCTTTTGGTCGGGATCATCGGCGATTGACGCCTGCGACGGATCATCATTGGCAGGTCTCGCAGTGACCGCGTGCAAGGGAAGCTCAAGGGTCGTACTCCAGGAATGGATTCCGAGTCCCCTGACGGCCTTTGTCGGCTTGCGATGCCGCGGCGCGCCCACTGCCCGGGCCAGGTAGCGCCTTGCGGGCGCTATCCGCGGGTTGCGTTCTGGCCCCGGCGCGAGAGGGCAGTCCGGTGGTTCCGGGCCGGTAGGCGTCGAAGCGGGCGCGGGCATCGCCGAGTTCGAATTGTTGCCAGTCGTCCTCCATTTCGAGCGCGCCGACGAAGCTGTGCCAGCGGACCAGGAGCATGGCCTCGCGGCGGTCGTCATCGGCGTGCCCCTTGGCCTGGACACCGACCGCCCCACTGCCGATCGTGGCGTCCTTGAGCACGGCGCTGTCACCGTCCATGACCAACTGGATGTGCCCGCCCAGGTTCTCGACCAGCAGCAAATCCTCGATCCAGCGGTGCTCGCCCCGGGCGTTGTCCAGCAGGGCGACGAAGGGCCGGGTGTCCTTAATGGTAATGGCGGCCTTCATGTCCAGATGCATCGGCTTGCGCCACAAGACCTTGGATTTTTCAAGTTCCAAATCGGCGTGCCAGTCAGGCGCCAGGGCGGATGCGGTTTCACCGGTTACCTTAAAACCCTTGAGTCCCAAGGTGGAGCCGGTGATATCGAACCGCATATCCGTCGCCGAGCCGCCACGGATCAGCAGGTCCAGCCGGATATCGCCAGTCATCTCCGCCTGGCTCAGCGCCACGCGCACATCCTTGGCGAGCAACAGCAACTCGCCCCGCAGACTCTTGGGGCCCAGTTGCAGATCGCCGACGAGACTGGCCTCGCCCGAGACTAGGGAGAGGGGGGCATGGGCGGGCAGGTAGGGGTTGTAGCTACTCATGGTACGGACCCGGGCCGAATGGAGTTTCAGGGCCATTTCCACCTTGCCCGCGTGGTCGGCGAAGGGGTCAGTGACCACGACATCGGCATCCAGGCGCACCCCGTCGATGCTCGGCTCCGACTCGTCCTTGCGACGCATGCGGGCATCGGTCAAGGCGATATTGAGGACCAGTCTGGGACGGTGGCCGTCCTGCTCCAAGGTCAGGGCCCCGCGCCCCAGACCCTCCACCCGGTGCTCCAGCAGCCCAAGCTCCAACTCCTCGGGCGGTAGCTGAAGCGTGGTTCCCGGGGCCGGCAGGCCATTGGCGAGCAGGATCTCCGCATCGATCTCGGCCGCGCCCTTCAAGCTCAGGTTCAGCGGGCGGTGCAACAGTTCCGCGATCCAGTCGAGTCGTGAGAGGGTCAGGGTGACCAAAAGACGGCCATGGGTCGTCGCGAGCAGGGCCCCGAAACCCTGATCCGCCAGGGCCTTCGCCACGGCGCGCACCGGGCCCCCGGCCGCCTCCTCCGCCGACAGGGGGATGCCGAGATTGCCGTCGTTGACTGCCAGTTCGGCCTGCCAGGGCTTGGGCGGAATCGGTCCCTTGACGTGCTTCGTCTTGGCCTTGGTCTTCACCTTGGCCTGGGCCGCGGCATTGTCGAGCCGTAGCTTGGTACCGCTCAGGTCCAGCACCGCCTCGTCGGCGGTGGGAGCACTGGCAATTCTGGCCCGAAGTTGCAGAGACAAGTCGGTGGTAGCCTGGTAATCCCGGTAGCTCAGGTGGGCCTGGTCGGACGCCAGATCGAGTTCGAATCGCATGGTCTCGGGGGCAACCACCACTTGGCCATTCACCCGACCCGACCCATCCAGGAGCCGCATCCCCCACTCGTCGGGTAGCAGGCGGTTGTAAACCCGGAGATCGGGTACCTCCATCGCCGGCAGGTTCAAGGTGAGGTTGAGGTCGGGCTTGCCACCGCGCGTCTCGATGTGCAGCAGGGCCTCTAGGCCATGGCCGGAGAAGAGGGTCAGTGCCGGGGTCTCGGCCGCCTCGGTCGCCGCGCCGGGGTGTTCCGCCAGCAGGGAGGCCTGGACCTCGTCAAAGCGGACCACCAGGTCCGCCTGATCCGCGTCGTCGGGATCGACCTTGAGTTCGATGGTGCCGTCGCCGTTAAAAGCATGGCGGGCAAGGGTCATCGCCAGCTCGTGGGCCTCGACGATCAGGTCGGTGCCGGGGAGCAGCTCGCCGTGGGAAAAGACCAGGCGCCCGCGCAGGCGGCCCTGGCCCTTGAGGTCCAGACCCGCCATGTCGCCCGTCAGCAGGGTCAGGAAATCCAGGTTCTGCACCGGCAGGTCAATTTCGGCATCGAACTCGGGCAGGATCAGTACCCCCAGGCCCCTGGCCTCGGCGATGACGAAGGGCGGCACCTCGATCTTGCCCTTGATCGATGCCGGGTCGGTCACGGGCTGGGCATCGCCAATCCGCAGCGAGGCGAGCACCAGGTCGAGGGCGCCCTCCCTCAGACCAAAGCGCCCGGCCCCGGTATCCAGGCTGAAGCTGCCGCGCACCTCGCCGGGCAGGGTGCCGCGTACATGGGACACCCAGAAGGCATGATGCCCCTGGACATGGATATCGGCGATTTCCAGCAAGAGGTTGCCGCCTTCCTCCTCCGGTGCCGGTTCCGCAAGGGCCTCGGGGTCGCGGTTGCGGATGACCGGGAAGTGGTGCCGGATGGCGGCGTCGTCTTGGGCGGGGCCCGAGCGCGGCCGCAGCCGCAGGTCGATATCGATCAGGTCCAGATCATGCACGCGCACCAGGCCCTTGAGCAGCGGTCGCAAGGAGACCGCCGCCGCCGCGCGCTCGGCATCGACCTGCCATTGCTCGGTCGGGGTCTGGCCGTCGGCGGCGAAACCCCGGAACTCCACGCGCAAGGGGTACCAGCTCCAGGCCCGATCCCAGCCGATGGCGAGACGATCGGGCCGCAGGCTGTTCAGGTAGGCCTGCGTCGCGGGCAGGTTCAGGGCCAGATTCACCCCGATCAAATAAAGGGCCACCAGAATAAGGATGGCCGAGACCAGCCGGGAAAACCCCTTCTTCATGTTTTGGTTCCTCTATGCTGTCTGTCCCGTGAAGCGGCCATAGGCCACCTTGACGGCCTCCTGGCCCAGGAGTTGGCGCAGGCGCTTGATCAGCTCGTCCGTCGGCTGGATACGCCATTCGTCCCCCAGCAGGAAGCGTGCCTGGCCTTGGGGGGACCGATATTCCATCTGGATCGCCAGGTGGCCACCCCGATAGAGGGTCAGGATCTCGCGCAGATGCTGGAGGATCTCAGCGCCCTTCCTGTGCCGCTTGGCGGCGCCGAGGTCGAGGTGGAGTAGCAAATGATCGGCGGCCTTCTCCCGGGCCTGCTCCAGGGTCTGGACCTCGCTGGCGCGCAGGGACCAGGCATCGCGGAATTCATCGAAATTGAGGGTGCCGGCGATCACCAGGAGGCGGTCCACCGCCAGGAGATCGCGCACCTGGTCGTAAAGCTCGCTGAAGACGGTGACCTCCAGGCGCCCGGTGCGGTCGTCAAGTACTAGAGAGGCCATGCGACCGCGCGGGGTCTTGCCGTGGCGCACCCCCACCACCAGGCCGGCGATGGTGCGCTTCTCCCGGTCGCCCCGGCCCTTGGGGGTGGACAGCAGGACATTGAGGCGATTACCCATGAGGGCATTGAGTTCGGTTTCGAAGCGGTTGACGGGGTGACCGGTGAGATAGAGGCCCAGGGTCTCCTTTTCGCCCTGAAGACGCTCCTCCTCTTCCCATTCACCCCACACCTGGCCGGCGAGTTGGGGGTCCGGACCCGTGGCGGTTTCTTCCACCAGGCCAAAGAGGTCCACCTGACCGGAGGAATGGCGGGCCTTGTGCTGTTCCGCCAGCCGGATCGCCAGGGGCAGATGCTGCATCAGGGTGGCACGGTTGGCGCCCAATTCGTCCAGGGCGCCGGAGCGCACCAGGGCCTCCAGGACCCGCCGGTTCATCTTTTGCAAGTCGATGCGGCGGCAGAAGTCCCAGAGGTCGCGGAAGGGTCCATCCGCCTGGCGGGCCTCCCGGAGGGCGAGGATGGCACCCTCCCCTACCCCCTTGATGGCGCCCAGGCCATAGATGAGGGTGCGGTCATCGGCGATGGTGAATTGCCACTCGGAGGCGTTCACCGTGGGCGGTCGCACCTCCAGGCGCATGGTCCGGCACTCGTCGATGAGAGTGACCACCTTGTCGGTGTTGTCCATGTCGGCGCTGAGGACAGCGGCCATGAAGGCGGCAGGATAGTGGGCCTTGAGCCAGAGGGTCTGATAGGAGACCAGGGCATAGGCGGCGCTATGGGACTTGTTGAAGCCGTACCCGGCGAACTTATCCATCAGGTCAAAGATGTAGGTCGCCGTCCGGCCGTCCACGCCCCGCTGGGCCGCTCCCGCCTCGAAGATGGCGCGCTGCTTGTCCATCTCCGATTGCTTCTTTTTGCCCATGGCGCGGCGCAGCAGGTCCGCGCCGCCCAGGGAGTAGCCGGCCAGGACCTGGGCGATCTGCATCACCTGTTCCTGGTAGAGGATGACGCCATAGGTGGGCTTGAGGATGGGCTCCAGGTCCGGATGGGGATAGGCCACCGCCGCCTCGCCGTGCTTGCGGGCGATAAAGTCATCGACCATGCCGGACTGAAGGGGGCCGGGGCGGAACAGGGCCACCAGGGCGGTCATGTCCTCGAAGGAGTCGGGGCGCAGCTTCTTGATCAGTTCCTTCATGCCCCGGGATTCGAGCTGGAAGACGGCGGTGGTCTCGCAGCGTTTGAGCAGGGCGAAGGCCGCCGGGTCCTTGGGGTCAATGCGCGAAATGTCGATGGGGGGCTCACCCGCCTTGGCGCGCCCGGCGTTGATGGTCTTGAGGGCCCAGTCGATGATGGTCAGGGTGCGCAGGCCCAGGAAGTCGAACTTGACCAGGCCCACCTGCTCGACATCGTCCTTGTCAAACTGGGTCATGAGGTTGGTGCCGCCGGGCTCGCAATAGAGGGCGGCGAAGTCCGTCAATTTAGTCGGGGCTATGACCACGCCGCCGGCGTGCTTGCCGGCGTTGCGGGCCAGGCCCTCCAGCTTGAGGGCCATATCGATGAGGGCCCGCACCTCCTCATCCTCGGCGTAGGCCTTGCGCAGGTCCTCGCCCTCCTCCAGGGCCTTGCTCAGGGTCATGCCCAGTTCAAAGGGCACCATCTTGGCGATGCGATCGACCATGCCGTAAGGGTGGCCCAGCACCCGGCCCACGTCCCGGACCACCGCCTTGGCCGCCAGGGTGCCAAAGGTGATGATCTGGGACACCGCCTCGCGGCCATAGCGCCCGGCGACGTAATCGATGACCCGATCGCGCCCCTCCATGCAGAAGTCGATGTCGAAGTCGGGCATGGAGACGCGTTCGGGGTTGAGGAAGCGCTCGAACAGCAGGTCGTGCTCGATGGGGTCCAGGTCGGTGATCTTGAGGGCATAGGCCACCAGGGACCCGGCGCCGGAGCCGCGCCCCGGCCCCACCGGGATGTCGTTGTCCTTGGCCCACTGGATGAAGTCCGCCACGATCAGGAAGTAGCCAGCGAAACCCATTTGGTTGATGACCCCCAACTCCAGCTCCAGGCGGTCGTCATAGATCGGGCGGTGCTCCGCCAGGCTGGCGGGGTCAAAGAGCCGGGCCAGTCGCCATTCCAGCCCTTCGCGGGAGATGGCGGCAAAGTGTTGCTCGAGGGTCATGCCCGCCGGCACGGGAAAGTCCGGCAGGAAGTTCTTGCCCAGCGTCAGTTCCAGGTTGCAGCGCTTGGCGATCTCCAGGGAATTTTCCAGGGCCTCGGGGATGTCGGCGAAGAGGGCCGCCATCTCCTCGGACGTGCGTAGATATTGTTCCTCGCTGTAGCGGCGGGGGCGGCGGCTGTCGCCCAGGGTCTGGCCATCGTGGATGCAGACCCGCGCCTCGTGGGCCTCGAAATCCTTTGGGGTCAGGAAGCGCACATCGTTGGTCGCCACCACCGGCACGCCTCGGGCGGTGGCCAGGTCCACGCCGCGCTCCAGGCACTCCGCCTCGCTGGGGCGGCCGGTGCGCAGGAGTTCCAGGTAATAGCAATCGCCGAAGGCCGCCAGCCAGTGATCCAGTCGCTGTTCCGCTAGCGTCTGGTTGCCGGTCAGGAGGGCCTGACCCACATCCCCCGCGGGGCCGCCGGAGAGGGCGATGAGGCCCTCCGCCGCCGCCGCCACCCATTCTCGCTCTACCTGGGGCGGGGCCGTACCCTGTTGGCCCTCGAGATAGGCGCGGGAGACGAGGCGGGTCAGGTTGAGATAGCCGGCCTGGTTCTGCACCAACAGCACCAGGCGATGGGGCTGGCTGGCGTCTTCCGGGTTGCGCACCAGCATCTCGGCACCGACGATGGGCTTGACCCCGGCGGCCAGGGCGGCCTTGTAAAAACGGACCAGACAGAAGAGGTTGAGCTGATCCGTGATGGCGATGGCTGGCATCCCGGCCTCCCCCACGGCCTTGACCATGGGCTTGATACGCAGGAGGCCGTCCACCAGCGAATATTCACTGTGGACGTGGAGATGAACGAAGGAAGGCACGGGTAGCTATTGGGGATCGATGCTGAGGGGTTGATTGGGATCATTGTAAGCCTTGTTGCCTGGGGTCATGGATTGGGCTTGGGCCCGCTATAGGCCGAAGAGCGACGGGCTCTGGATCTTAAAGTTGAGAACGTGAAATCGAGTAAAGTTGACCCCGAGGCCAGCCTGAATCTAACTTTCTCTCCGCCAGCGCGGCTGGTGCTGACCAATCGCGAGGCGTTGGGAGGGCTACAAAGATGGAAATGACCGAGAAGTTTCCGTTACAAGCAGGCGATGCGCTGGTGGTGGTCGATGTCCAGCGCGATTTCTTGCCGGGCGGCGCACTGGCTGTTCCGGAGGGAGATGCCGTAGTGCCGGTGCTGAATGCCTGGATCGCCCACTTTGCCGCCGCCGGGCTGCCGATTGCCGCGACCCGCGATTGGCATCCCGCCGATCATTGCTCCTTTCTCGCCCAGGGGGGGCCCTGGCCCCCGCATTGCGTGGTCGACACGCTTGGGGCGGCGTTCTCGCCCGACCTCGATCTGCCCACGACGGCCACCATCGTGTCCAAGGGGACCCGCCAGGATGATGCGGGCTACTCGGAGTTCGAGGGCACCGAATTGCATCGCCAGTTTCAGCACCTGGGCGTGCGGCGGGTCTTCATCGGTGGGCTGGCGACCGATTACTGCGTGCTCAATACCGTTCTGGACGCCCTGCGTCTGGGCTATGAGGTCCGGCTACTGACCGCTGGCGTCCGGGCTGTCGAGGTCCAGCCCGGCGATGGCGCGCGGGCCATCGCCACCATGCAGGCCGCGGGCGCAGTGGCCTTGGGAGACTGAATATGTCCAGTCCTGACGAGGGCGCTCTGCTCACCGATCTCTATCAGCTCACCATGCTCCAGGCCTATTCCGACCAGGGCATGGCTGACACGGCGGTCTTCGAGTTCTTTGTGCGCAAGCTGCCGGCCGGCCGCAATTTCCTGGTGGCGGCGGGTCTGGAACAGGCCCTCGACTATCTGGAAGGCCTTTACTTTGCCCCCGATGAATTGGAATGGCTCGCCCACTGCGGGCGCTTTCACCAGCCGTTCGTCGATTCCCTCGCCGACCTACGCTTCACCGGCGAGATCCAGGCCCTGGCCGAGGGCACGGTCTTCTTTCCCAACGAGCCCCTCCTGCGAGTCGTGGCGTCCCTGCGCGAGGCCCAGTTGGTGGAGACCCGCCTCATCAATCTGCTGCAATTCCAGACCCTGATCGCCTCGAAGGCGGCCCGGGTGCGGCTGGCCGCCGGGGACAAGGTGCTGGCGGACTTCGGCATGCGCCGCGCCCACGGCGCCGAGGCCGCCCTGCTCTCGGCGCGGGCCAGCTATATCGCCGGCTTCAACGGGACCTCGAACGTGCGGGCGGGGATGCGCTGGGGCATCCCCCTGTCGGGCACCATGGCCCACTCCTTCATCCAGGCCCACGACCAGGAGCTGGCCGCCTTCGCCCATTTCGCCCATTCCCACCCCCAGACCACTACTCTGCTCATCGATACCTACGACACCGAGGCCGCGGCCAGGGCCTTGCCGCCCCTGGTGCGCACGCTGGCGGCCGAGGGCATCCGTATCCAGGCGGTGCGCATCGACAGTGGAGATCTGGGCGACCATGCGCGCCAGGTCCGCGCCATCCTGGATGCGGGGGGCGCCCGGGACATCAAGATCTTCGCGAGCGGCGATCTCGACGAATATGGGGTGCGGGCGCTCCTGGAGAGCGGAGCGCCCATCGATGGTTTCGGGGTCGGCACACGCATGAACACCTGCGCCGATCACCCCTACCTGGAATGCGCCTACAAGCTGCAGGAGTATGCCGGCGTGGCGCGGCGCAAGCTGTCCGAAGGCAAGGCCAACTGGCCGGGCCGCAAGCAGGTTTTTCGTCGCTACGACGCGATGGGGCACCTGGCTGGCGATACCCTGACTCTGGAGACCGATCACCCGCCGGGCATACCCCTCCTCGCCAAGGTGATGAGCGGCGGACAGCGCCTTGCGCCCTCACCCACCCTGAATCAGGTGCGCGACTACGCGCAACGGCAACTGGCCGCCTTGCCACCCGCCTTGCGTCAGCCCGAGGAAGGGCCTGCCTACCCGGTGGCGGTTGCGGCCAGCCTGCGCGAGCTTGCCCGGCAGATGGACGCCGGAAGGCAGTAACGCAGCCTCCGGCAGTGTGGCTAACTTTCGGAACACCTCGCCCAAAGGGGTCCGTGACTGCCCGAACAGCGTCTTACGACGGCCATGTCCGTTTTCAGCGGTGATCCCAGGCCCGTCGATCCGCCCATTTCCTAAACCGCTTGTCAGAAAAAATGAGTAAATGTATCCTGCAGCATCGAACCTGGCTGTAGCATAGGGAAGATGCAGGCTACAACTTTCCCCATGCAGGCATTGAGCCTCTTTGAAATAACCTCATGAATAACCAAGAATCGATACCTATGGCGCCCGAACTGCTGTTGGCCCAGCGACCACTCCCAGCATCCTTGCCCTCAAAAATGATCAGCATGGCGCTATGCCTGTGCCTGGGTCTCTTGGGTGCCGGTTGCGTCCCGAGCCTGGCAACGAAGACGGACAATCTCGCTCAGATGCCCAACCCGATGCTCCATGCAAACTATTCTGAAGACGCAGAGGTCCCGTTCGTTATGGAACCAAAATCGGCTATGGCCGGTGGTTCCAGGCAGGTGGACTTTGGGTCAGAGAGTGCATCGCGCAAGACACGGGATATGGCGGATTGGGTTGTCAGTTCAAGGGACAATCTCAATAAGCCGTTTGCGATTGTCGATAAAGTAAACGCCAAGGTCTATGTGTTCAGCGTGGACGGAAAGTTACACGGAGCAGCGCCCGTGCTGCTTGGACTGGGGAAAGGTGATGACGTAGCCCCTGGCATTGCTAACATGCGGATGGGTCTTATCCCCGCCGCGCAGCGTACGACGCCGGCGGGTCGTTTCGAGGTGGCAATGGGCCGCAATTCCCATGGCAAGGAAATACTCTGGGTGGACTACAAAAATGCCATATCGATGCATCCGGTTGTTACGAATAACCCCAAAGAGCGCCGGGCGGAACGCTTGGGCACCCCAACACCACTTGATAACCGTATTTCGTTTGGCTGCATCAATGTTCCGGTGGAATTCTTCAAGAACGTGATACATGACAAGTTTTCCGGGACAGCCGGAATTGTTTATGTATTGCCGGAAACAAAACGTGGTGGAAAATCATAATCCGGAATACACGAAATAGATTAGTCACCTAAATTCCACCTTGAAGCGCTTCCCCCTGACTACCTACTACCTACTGAAAGGAAAATGCCGGTGGCCCCAAGGGGCCAAGCGGCAGTGTGTTACATAGTTCGGAGATTGAGTCCGGGGTGGAATTTATAGGTTTAAATGGTTGTTCCCATGCCTTTTTCTCGTCGATCCAGCTCTGCAAGGGCATGACCATTGGCAGGTGGCCGTTCGGGCGATACCATGAGTCAACGCTCCAGGGAAGACCACTTTCTGTATCGATGATTACAGCCGTCCAGTGAACCGCGGTGATGTCGAAAAGATTGCGCACTTTGGGCGATGAGACTGTCCACCCGGCCAGTTCCCCAATATCCCGGAGAATATGCAGATAAGTGGTGGTATTGCTGGCGTTATCGATGCAATCCATCCGCCCCTCAACTTCCGCCTCAAAATCGTTGATGGCAAGATCGTTGGCCAACAAGGGCTGAAACTTTTGTGCCAGCAATTCCATTTGCCAAATGCCGATACGCACGTGCTGTAATCTATCGTGGAGACTTGTGCCCATACAGAGCGACATATGCCCTTTTAGAAGGGCCATATCGTTGAGAGTGAAGGTCATGGTTTGTCTGCGCGCACACGACCAGTTAAAGCAGATTCGTAGCGTTACGGACCCGTCCTGGTCGATCACGTACTCTGGTGGAAGTGGCATCGAAACTGATGATCCCTCAGCGTCATCAAAAATCGGCTGTGACGAGGAGGCACCAACCAACCCAAAATGGCTGACGAATATAATGAAAAATCCGATTACAGCGGGCCGGAAAAGCATAAAAGTTACTACGGTGGGGCGATAGGCTTGTGCTAACATGAAGCGTGAAGGGCATTTATTTTAATGCGCTTCCCTTACCTCTACTTACGCAAGAAGGGATATTACCTAGCGGCTGAGGGTGTAGCGCTCAGTCACTGCTCTGGCAGAAGAAATTACTGCCCAGTCTATCGTGCATGACCCATTGATGCAGAATCGGTACGCTAGTACTGCACTCTAGGTACTGGCCACTTCACCCGGGATCCCACCCATGATCTTTGCCGTCAACTTGAAATTTCCATATTTCAAATTGACGGCAAATACTATCGAAACCGAGAAGTTATTAATTGCGATCTGTTTTTGGCTCATACATCGGAGCTGGGGCTGCGGCGGCTGGCGCCGGCTCATGCTTCGAGGCGGTGCTACAAGCCGTAAGCAACAGCACCATAGCAATGGAGCTAATAAGGGCAAGTGTAGATGTGTTTTTCATTTGTCGTTACCTATTTAGAGTTGATTTTAGAAATTCACGCCATTGAAGTACGACAGGTGATGTCGATACTTAGTTCCTAGTATAACCCACACAGAGCCGTTTGTATGTACGCTACCCAACATCTCCTACCTGGCTGTACAAGTTGACCAGCCCAGGAAAAAAGTTATCCTGATGCACACAAGCGGGATCGGTTCACGGAAGGATGGGTAGCGCTGCCAGAGCAGGCCGACCATCATCCGCGAAGTCGGGGCCTTCCTCAGGCACTGAACTGTTAGACCTGGCACTTGAAGTGCCAGGTGGCGCACCCGCTTCCATCCCTCAGCCTGACTATTCAAATCTAAGGGTATCGTCCAGATTATTCTTTGGTGCTTTTTTCATAAAAACAGGCGATCTTGCCTTATCAAAATCCACCTCTTCCAGATTCGACTGATATTCATTATCATTTCCAGAAAAAAGGCTCACTACTATTTTGTCGGATTGGTAAGCCATCACTGAAATACCGCTCCCCATTCCCGTTGCCTCGGCCACATAATAATTAAAATCCCCACTAGTAAACGAAAATATATTTTCGCCTGTTTTTGGAGTGGTAGAACGGTTATATATGCCAAACCTGGCATTGCTTGTAGCCACCTGTTCCATTTCCACGTTGCCGATAGTTCCAAATCGATAAACAAATTTACTGAATGGCTCCTTCGGCTTGTCGGCACACAAGGATACAATCTTGCCGGTCTGCTTCAAATTATATCCCTTTCCCTGCTTTTCAAACTTCCCTAGCCTGGCATTCAAAAATGCAAACTCTCCCGTCTGACATAAAGTTGGAAAATCAGAACTCATCTGTGCCCAGGTGGACGATTGGAAACTCAACCCAAATGCAACGAAGAGTAATGAAGTGTATATTTTTTTCATGTTTAGCTCATCATCACGATCGAAGAAGGGGGCTTGATATCACCCCTCGGAGCCCGTCAGGCTTGTGCCATGCGAAAGGCGGCCTGAGTTTGCAAAACCGTGTCCAGAAAATTCTAGCAGGTACAGGTAAATGCGATGCAGAACGATTTTATTTTTGAGGAAATGCGTAGAAACGAGTAAATCCTCGCTGCCAGTTATTAGTTACTGATGTTCAGGTACCGGAGCAATTAACTTGTCTGATTCCGAACCAACCGAACTGCCCGAAACCGAGACGATCTGCCCCAAATGTGGGGCACTCCAAATCGCGGATGCCAAAATCTGCGCGGCTTGCGGCATCGTGTTCGAGAAATATTGGAAATATCATCCCCGGCCGGGCATCGATCCCGCGACCTGGACCCCACCGAACCAGGTTGTCGGACCGCAACCCACCCGGCCTCGGTCCGAGGGCACGCCAACCGAGGGGTTGATGGCCCTCCTGCTGCCCCGCCAACCCGAACTCGTTGGGCTGGGTTGGTGGGCGCGCGCCGCCCTCTTGCTCATCCTGCTGATCTGGGGGCTGCGCCTCATGGCCCTGTCACCGGCCAGCAATGGCGCCGGCCAGTCCTTCCTGCATTTGGTCAATCTGCCCTTCCATGAGGCCGGTCACCTCTTGTTCCGGCCCTTCGGGTCCTTCATGACCTCTCTGGGCGGCACCCTGGGCCAGTTGCTCATGCCCCTGATCTGCGCCGGTACCCTGCTGTTGAAGACCCGCGATCCCTTTGGCGCCACGGTGGCCTGCTGGTGGTTTGGGCAGAATTTCGTGGATATCGCCCCCTACATCAACGACGCTCGGGCCGGTGATTTGCCCCTGCTGGGAGGGAATTTCGGTCACTCCTCGCCCTATGGCTTCCACGACTGGGAATATCTTTTGACCGAGTCGGGGCTTCTCCACCTCGATCGTCACATAGCCTGGCTCAGTCATGGCCTGGGGGCGGTCCTCATGCTCCTGGCCCTGGCCTGGGGCGCCACCCTGCTGTTTCGTCAACGCCGCCCTTGAGGTCGGGGTGCCCCTCAGAAGAGCCGTTGCGCCGCCTGGGTCAGGGAGGAGAGCAGCCGCTCAAGGGGTTTCTTGTGGGCGGTATAGCTGACTTGGTAAAGATCGGTGGTGGCGGCGGCCTCCAGCAGGAAGTCGTCACTGGTCTGGATCGCGTCGATCAGCCCCAGCGCCAAGGCCTGGCGGCCATGCCAGTATTCGCCCGTGGCGACCTGGGCCAGGTCCAGGTTGGGCCGGTATTCCAGGATAAAGTCCTTGAAGAGGCCATGCGTCTCTTCCAGTTGCTCACGCAGCTTCTCCCGGCCCGCCTCGGTGTTCTCGCCGAAGAGGGTGAGAGTGCGCTTGTAATCGCCGGCGGTGTGGAGTTCGAAATCTACCCCGTGCCGCTCCAGCACCCGGTGGAAGTTGGGCAACTGGGCGACCACGCCAATGGACCCCAGGATGGCGAAGGGGGCGGCGATAATGTGGTCGGCGACCGCCGCCATGAGGTAGCCGCCGCTGGCGGCCACCTTGTCCACCGCCACGGTCAGGGGGATGCCCCGCGCCCGTAGCCGCGTCAATTGGGAGGCGGCCAGACCGTGTTCGGTCACCAGGCCGCCGGCATTTTCCAGCCTGATCAGGACCCCGTCGTCCTCCTTGGCCTCCCGGAGGATGGCCGTGATGGCCTGACGCAGCGCGGCGGAGGCCGTGGCCTTGATATCGCCCTGAAAGTCGATGACAAAGAGTCGATGGCGAGCTTCCGCCACCTGCTCCCGCGCCTTATCGGCCTTGCGATCCGCCTTGAGGGATTTCCGGAAGACCTTTTTGGGAGTGGAGGCCTGGCGGAGGGTATGGGCCAGATGACGATAGTGGTCGTTGAGGCTAGTGACTTCCAGATGGTCGCCCTCTAGGTGGCCCGTCTTGCGGGCGCGGACAATCCCGACCAGCAACAGGCCAATGCTCAGCAGAATGGTCAGGGTCTTGGCCAGAAAGAGGCCGTAGTCGATGAGGGCTTGAGTCACGCGGACGGGTTCTCCCAGGGTAGGGGCTAGATGGCGATGGGGGCGCGGATGGCGGGATGGGGGTCGTAGCCGGTGAACTCGAAATCCTCGAATTCGTAGTCGAACAGGCTGGGCGGGCGCCGCTTGATCACCAGTTGGGGCCTGGGCCTGGGTTCCCGGGCGAGCTGGGCCAAAACAATCTCTGGCGTGAGGTGATTGCGGTAGAGGTGCAGATCGCCAAAGGTATGAACGAAATCACCCAATTCCAGGTCGCTTTGCTGCGCCAGCATGTGGGTCAGCAAGGCATAGCTGGCGATATTAAAGGGCACCCCCAGAAAGAGATCGGCGCTGCGCTGATAAAGCTGGCAAGAAAGGCGCCCCGCCTGGACAAAAAACTGGAAGAGGCAATGACAAGGGGCCAGGGCCATGCGCCCCTGGCGAGCGTTTTCGCGGGGCGAGAGCCCCTCTAGGGGCAGGTCCGCCGGGTTCCAGGCCGAGACCACCAGGCGGCGCGAATCCGGATTGGCGCGGATGGCCGCCAGGACCTGGGAGATCTGGTCGAGGGTGGAGCCATCCGGGCAGGCCCAACTTCGCCATTGCCGGCCATAAATGGGGCCGAGATCGCCCTCCTCCGTCGCCCACTCGTCCCAGATGCCAACCCCGCGCGCCTTGAGCCAGTGGTTATCGGTGGAGCCTTGCAGAAACCAGAGCAGCTCGTGGATGACACTCTTGAGGTGGATCTTTTTGGTGGTGACCAGGGGAAAACCCTGGGCCAGGTCGAAACGGATCTGGCGGCCGAAGACGGCGCGGGTGCCGACGCCGGTACGATCCGCGCGATCAACGCCTTGGTCCATGACGTCCCGGAGGAGGTCGAGATACTCCCTCATCGGCCCCACCCGCCGGAATGGAAGCTTGCGCGGCCAGGGCCACCGCAGTCACCCCCGGGGCCGCCCAAACCCCCGCCCCTAATCGTCGTGACCCCGGCTTGGGTCAACCCGCCCCCGCCCATCAATTGCGCGCCGGAGACAGCAGCAGCGAGTGGCCCTGCATGGCCGCCGGCTTGGGCAGCCCCATGAGGGCCAGCACGGTCGGGGCGATGGCGTCCAGGCCGGCGCCAATGCTCAGATTCCAGGGCACCGGGTCGATCACCAGGCAGGGCACCGGGTAGAGGGTGTGCTGGGTGTGGGGCGTTTGCGTCACCGGGTCAACCATCTCGTCGCAATTGCCGTGATCGGCGGTGAGGATGATGGCATAGCCCGCCGCTACCGCCGCATCCAGGACCCGCCCGACCTCCCGGTCCAGGGCCTCCACTGCCGCGATGACAGCCTCCCGCACCGCGGTATGCCCGACCATGTCGCCATTGGCGAAGTTGACGACGATGAAGGGATATTCCTGGCGCCCCAAGGCCTCGACCACGGCGGTGGCCACCTCGGGGGCGCTCATCTCCGGCTTGAGATCGTAGGTGTCCACCCGGGGCGAGGGGATCAGGTATTGGTCCTCGCCGGGCAGGGGCTCGCTTTGGCCGCCATTGAAGTAGAAGGTGACATGGGGGTATTTCTCGGTCTCGGCGCAATGAAACTGGCGGATGCCCGCGTCGCTCAGGATCTTGCCCAGGGTGACGCCCGGTGACTCGTGATCGAAGGCAATAGGCATCTCATAGGTCTGGTCGTAGCGCATCATGCAGGTCACCTCGACCGGCCTGAAGGCACCCCGATCGAAGTACGTGAAATCCGACTGGAGAAAGGCGCTCAAGGTTTGGCGGGGCCGGTCCTTGCGGAAGTTAAAGGAGAGCAGACAATCCCCCGCCTCGATCCGGGGCCCCCGAGCGACGCGGGTGGGTAGGATGAATTCATCGTCCTGCCCCGCGGCATAGGACTGCTCGATGGCCGCCCGTGCCGAATCCGCCTGCTCGCCCAGACCCTCCACCAGGCAGCGCCAAGCCTTTTCGGTACGATCCCAACGGTTGTCGCGGTCCATGGCGTAGTAACGGCCGGAGACACTGGCGATAGTGCCACCGGCGGCGGCCAGGGCCTGCTCGACCTCCGCCAGATAGCCCAGGGCGGAGCGCGGGGGGGTATCCCGGCCATCGGTGATCATATGGACGGCCGGAATGGCGCCCTGCTGGCGGCACAGCTCGATGAGAGCGACCAGATGGTTGACATGGCTATGGATGCCACCGTCGGAGACCAGGCCCAGCAGGTGCAAGGGCCGGCCCAAGGCGGCGGCGCGGCGCGCGGCGGCGGTCAGGGCGGGATTGTGAAAAAAGGAGCCGTCCGCGATGGCGTCGTCGATCAGCACCAGGTCCTGGCGAATGACACAGCCGGAGCCCAGGGTGATGTGCCCCACCTCGGAGTTGCCCATCTGGCCGTCCGGCAGACCCACGGCCCGGCCCGAGGCCTGCAAGGTGGTGTGCGGGTTGAAGGCGAAGTAACGATCGAGTTGGGGTGTGCGCGCCAGGGCGACGGCGTTGTTGGCCTTGGCGGGGTTGACCCCGAAGCCGTCGAGAATGACGAGCAGGACGGGTCGGCGCGGTACATTGGGCCAGTCGGCCATATCCGTGACTCCAGGTGGGGATTGGGTGGGACCATGACAGGTATCTGCCCCGGGCCCGAAAGGGGGGTTAGTTTATACCCCTCGCCCCCCGGATTCCTGGCCCGATGATCTGGCCGGGCTGGAGCGACTGCTTCCTCGGCCTGGAGCTCATAAAGACCAGGCCGTTACTTTTTTGAAATCTATCCGGCCTGCCGCCCCCAAGACCGAGCAAATTGGTGAGTTTTCGTCGCCGCCGATCTGGTGGACAATAAGCTAATACAGGATGCGGCGATATGCGCGCCTTGCGCCCGGCCCGGCGGGCCAGGGCAGGCAACATTTTCGACGTCCCCTTACACCGCGGTTCACCGCGCCCCAGGATGTAGCCCCGCGTCGCAACGGGGTATGAGGAGGCAAACATGAAACCCGATCGGATCATCGCGTTCGTCATGGCGGGCGGCCAAGGCTCCCGCCTCCAGCCCTTGACCACGGCCCGCTCCAAGCCCTCGGTGCCTTTTGGCGCGCGTTACCGGATCGTCGATTTCGTCCTCAGTAATCTGGTCAACTCCAGCATCAACACCATCTATTTGCTGGTCCAGTACAAATCCCAGTCCCTCATCGAGCATGTACGCAAGTCCTGGACCATCTCCCCCCTGCTCCAGCAGCAATTCGTAACCGTGGTACCGCCCCAGATGCGGGTCAGCGAAAACTGGTTCCAGGGCACGGCGGACGCGGTTCACCAGAATATCAATCTGATCGAGGAACAGGCCCCGGACCTGGTGGCCGTCTTCGGCGCCGACCACATCTACCGCATGGACATCCAGCAGATGGTGGATTTCCACAAGGCCAACAAGGCCGATGTCTCAATCGCCGCCCTGCCCGTCCCGCTGCGTGATGCACGCGGCTTCGGCGTTATCGCCACCGGACCCGATGGGCGTATCCAGGCCTTCCAGGAGAAGCCGGCGAATCCCGCCGCCATGCCCGGCGATCCGCACCAAGCCTTTGCCTCCATGGGCAACTATATCTTTAAAACTGACGTGCTGATCGAGGCCCTGGAAGAGGCTCGCCGCAATGGCGAGACCGATTTTGGCGGTCATGTCCTGCCGCGCCTCCTGCGCAGCCACCGTCTTTTTGCCTATGATTTCGCGACTAACGTGATTCCGGGCATCAAGCCCTACGAGCACCGGGTCTATTGGCGGGATGTCGGCAATATCGATGCCTATTTCGATGCCCACAAGGACGTGCTGGGCGCCGAACCCGTCTTTGATATGTTCAACCCCCAATGGCCGGTCTACTCCAGTGGCTACCAGGGGCCGGTGGCGCGGGTGCTGGGTGGGGAGTTGCGTAATTCCCTGCTGGCGGCCGCGACCATCGTCCACGAGGGCGCCCGTCTCACTAACACCATCGTCCGCCGCGAGGCCGTCATCGAGGAGGATGTGGAACTCGAGGACTGTGTCATCATGGATTATGTGCGGGTCTGCCGGGGGGCGCGCCTGCGGCGGGTCATCGTCGATCGTCACAACATCATCGCTGCCGGCGATCGCATCGGCTTCGACCCGGAGGCCGACCGCCAGCGCTATACGGTCAGCGAGGGGGGAGTCACCGTGATCCCGGCCGGGCGCGTGAGCTACTTCGCCCGCGACCACCAGGGTGCCCTGGGCCGCAGCTATTCCAAGTGACATGATCGACCGGCACCTTGATGACCATCTGCGCACCATCGAACTGCTGCGGGAACAAAGGGCGGACATCGAGGGCATCGCCGCCCTCATGATCGACTGCCTGGCCAGCGGGGGACTGGTGTTCTGGCTCGGCAATGGGGGGAGCGCGGCGGATAGCCAGCACCTGGCCTCGGAACTCGTTGGGCGCTTCGAGCGCGACCGGCCCGGCCTGGCCTCCATCGCCCTGACCACGGACAGCTCCGCCCTGACGGCCATTGGCAATGATTATGGCTTCGACCAGATCTTCGCCCGCCAGGTCGAGGCCCTGTGCCGGCCGGGGGATCTGGTCATCGGCATCAGCACCTCCGGCAACAGCCCCAATGTCCTGCGGGCGCTGGAAAAGGCGCGCGCCCTGGGGGCCAAGACCGCCGGCTTTGGCGGCCGAGGGGGCGGGCGCCTCAGGGGCTTGGTGGATGCCTGCCTGATCGCCCCCTCCGACAACACGGCGCGCATCCAGGAAGCGCACCTGCTCGTCGGCCATATCCTCTGTGACCTGGTCGAGGCGCACTTCGCGCCCCCCGCCGCCACTGCCTGAAGCCACGCCATGTTCGAGCACCCCGAGGCCGTCCTGCGCGCCCTGCGTTCCGGCTTCGGCGCGCGCCGGGTCCTGGTCGTCGGCGATCTCATGCTCGACCGTTATCTTTGGGGCCAAGTCCAGCGCATCTCCCCCGAGGCCCCGGTACCCGTAGTTCATCTGACCCGCCGCACCCAAACCGCTGGCGGGGCCGCCAATGTCGCCCGCAACCTCTCCGCCCTGGGACTGGAGGTCCAGCTTGCCGGGGTCACGGGTGACGATGAAGGCCGCGCCGCCCTGCTCGCCGCCCTGGCCACCGACGGCATCCAGACCCAGGCGGTCGGCCTGGCCCGGGACCGGGCCACCACCGTCAAGACGCGGGTGATCGGCAATCACCAGCAGATGCTGCGTATCGACGAGGAGAGCAGCCGGCCCCTCGCCCCCGGGGACGAGTCCGCCCTCTGGGAGGCCATCCTGCCCCTCCTGCCGGGCGCTGGCGCCCTGGTGCTCTCCGATTACGCCAAGGGCGTCCTCTCGGACACCCTCTGCCACCGGCTCCTGGCGGCGGCACGATCCCAGGGCCTGCCCGTCCTGGTTGATCCCAAGGGCCGGGACTTTGCCAAGTACGCCGGGGCCAGCCTCATCACCCCCAATCGGGCCGAACTCGCCCTGACCACCGGCGTCCCTCGCGAGGACTTGGCCGGCCTGCTCCAGGCGGCGGCAAGCCTGAGAGAGGGGTTGGACCTGGGGCTCCTGGTGCTGACCCTGAGCGAACTGGGCCTGGCTCTGGTTGACGGATCGGGCACCCGGCGCATCCCCGCCCTGGCGCGGGAGGTCTTTGATGTCTCAGGCGCGGGTGACACCGTCATCGCCACCTTTGCCGCTGGCCTTGCCGCGGGACTGGGTGCCAGCGATACCGCCCATCTGGCCAATCTGGCCGCCGGGGTGGTGGTCGGCAAGGTGGGGACCGTGCCCATTACCGGGCCTGAGCTCTTGGCCGCCATCAGCGGCGAGATGGCCCTGGAACAGGCCGCCAAGATCCTGGATCTGGCCGCGGCCCAGGCCCGGGTGCAGGGCTGGCAGGCCGCGGGCGAGCGCGTTGTCTTCACCAACGGCTGCTTTGACCTCCTCCACGTCGGCCATGTCAGCTACCTGGAGCTGGCCCGCCGGCAGGGCCAGCGCCTGGTGGTGGGCCTCAACACGGACCAGTCGGTGCGCGCCCTCAAGGGGCCGGAACGCCCTCTCATCGGCGAACAAGACCGCGCCCGGGTCCTCGCCGCCCTGGCCGCGGTGGATGCCGTGGTGCTGTTCGACGAGGCGACGCCCCTGGAACTCATTCTCGCCCTGCGCCCGGATGTCCTCGCCAAGGGTGCAGATTACCGGGAAGAGGAGGTCGTTGGGGCTCCGGAGGTGAAATCCTGGGGCGGCCAGGTGGTTCTGATACCCCTGGTCGATGATCGCAGCACCACGGGCATCATCCAGCGCCTGGAAGCCGCCAGGGGTCCCTCGGCCTAGGAGCCGCGGGATGGCATGGGGGGGCGGCCCGCTCTAGCCCCGCATGGGGCGCGCCGCCCAAGGGGCTGCGGCGGGCCGGCGAGGGGCATCACGCCTTTTAGTCCCCGACTGCACCATAGACCCGCCGATGTAGCGTCTCCAAGGCGGCGAGATCAAGGTTATCCAGACCCGCCACCACCTCGGCCGAGCCACTGAAATCCTCGCCTTGGGTATAGGTGCTCACCGTGACCAGCAGGGCCTTGAGATCGGCGCCCAAGGCGGCGCGCACACCGTTCGCCGAGTCCTCAATGGCGACGCAGGCCTCCGGCGGCAGCCCCAGTTGCTCGAGGGCATAGACAAAGATGTCCGGGGCCGGCTTCTTGGCGGGGACTATGTCGCCAGCGGCAATAACCTCGAACCAGCCCGGAAGATCGGGGGTGCCAGCGCACTCCAGCAGGGTGGTGACGTTCTCGGGGGTGGTGGTAGTGGCCACGGCGAGCCGGATGCCGGCATCCCGGGCCTCGCCCAACAGGCGCAGGACGCCCGGCCGCAGGGGGATGGCGCCGGAGCGCAGCAGGTCCAGATAGTGGGCTGTCTTGCGCTGGTGGAGGTCGGCGATAAAGTCCGCCAGGTCCGGCCGCTCCAGAAAGTCGGGTTGCCAGTGGCGCAGGTAGTGCAGGATGCGTTCCTTGCCCCCGGTCACGGCGAGCAGTTCACCATAGAGGGGCACCGTCCAGTCCCAGTCGAGCCCGGCCTCCTGGAAGGCCCGATTGAAGGCCGGCCGATGGCCATCCCGCTCAGTATCCGCCAGGGTGCCATCCACATCGAAGATCAGGGCCTGAAGAGCCTGCATGTCTCACCTCGTAAATAAAGCGTTTGTCCCGTTTAAGATCGGGATAAGGTTACCCCAGCCCCGCCCCTTCCGCGGCGGCCAGGCAGCCACCATATTGGCATCTATCAGCCAGGGATCAAATTCCGGTTGCCCATCCGCACCCAATTTGATACAAAGCAACCCCTTCGGCGGGAGGCGTCCCGGGCGTCGGGGTGACGATTCGATCCCGTAAACCCCGAGCATCGCAAACGTATTATCAGGAGGACAGGCATGATCGAGGCACAAAAGCAGGGTGCAAAGGCGTTCGGGTTCGAACCCTATCAAGCCTCTAGTGATGAGGATTACATGAGCCCCGGCCAGGAGGAGCACTTCCGTGAGATCCTGATCGCCTGGAAACATAGCCTTATGGAGGAAGTAGACCGTACCGTCCATCACATGCAGGACGAGGCGACCAATTTCCCCGATCCCAACGACCGCGCCACCCAGGAGTCCGAGTTCAGCCTGGAATTGCGCACCCGTGACCGTGAGCGCAAGCTGATCAAGAAGATCGATGAGGGGCTGGAGCGCCTCGACAGCCACGATTATGGTTATTGCGAGGCCTGTGGCGTCGAGATCGGCATCCGTCGCCTGGAGGCGCGACCCACCGCGACCCTCTGCATCGATTGCAAGACCCTGGATGAGATCCGCGAGAAGCAGCGCGGCTGATTCATCCCTCGGCTTCAAGTTCTGACTCGGCCCCAGAGCCGGAACTACCCTCGCCCTTGGTTACACGCCCCGCGCCCCACCCTTTTGACGCCCCCTATCGGGGGCGTTTTGCGCCCTCCCCCACGGGCCCTATGCACTTTGGCTCCCTCGTAGCCGCCCTGGGCAGTTACGCCGAGGCCCGCGTCCAGGGCGGCGAATGGTGGGTGCGCATGGAAGACCTGGACCGCCCACGTGAGGTGCCGGGCGCCGCGCGGGCTATTCTGACCACCCTAGAGGCCTTTGGGTTCGAATGGGATGGCCCTGTCATATACCAAAGCCAGAGGACGGAGGCCTACGCCGCCGCCCTCGAAAACTTGAGCGAACGGGGCTTGCTCTTTTCCTGCGAGTGCAGCCGCCGGGAGATCGCAGCGACCGGCACCCCGGGCCCCGAGGGCCCCCTCTATCCCGGTACCTGCCGGACCAGAGCCACCTGGTTCCGGGGCGACCGGGCCATCCGCCTGCGCGTCGAGACGCCCCCCATCAGCTTCCAGGATGTCGTTCAGGGCCTGGTGACTCAGGATCTGAGGACGGAGGTGGGCGACTTTATCCTGCGCCGCGCCGACGGTCTTCATGCCTACCAACTGGCAGTGGTGGTGGATGACGCCCTCCAAGGCATCAGCCACGTCGTCCGGGGTGCTGACCTCACCCGCTCCACCCCGCGCCAGATCCTGATCCAGCACTATCTGGGCCTGCCGACCCCGATCTATGCCCATCTGCCTCTGGTCCTGGACGGGCAGGGCCGCAAACTCAGCAAGTCCGATGCCGCCGCCCCCGTCGATTCGAGGAATCCCGTCCCCACCTTACTCCAGGCCTGGGCCTTTCTGGGTCAGCCAGCCTTTGCGGAACCACCCCTGAACCCGGTGGAATTCTGGGGCCAGGCCCTGACCTCCTGGTGCCTGGCCAGGGTGCCACCGGCGGCCCGGCGGCCACCGGCCCCAAGCCCGCCTCGGTAGGAATGGTCGGCATAATCCCTTACTTCACCCAGAGGAAGATCGCGTGGCCCTGAGAATCAAGAGTCATTGGAATAACGACGAGGCGGAGCGCTCCCTGCCGGAGATTGCCAGCGCCCTAGCCTACATCGCCTGGCGCATCGCAACGGACAAGGCCATCAATCTCCACTGCGAACGCTTCCTCTATCGGGACGACGCCCAGCGCCTGGCGGTGATTGGGGAATATCTCCTCTTCCTGATCCAGATCGCCGACCGCCTCGCCGCCGACCGCATGGAGGCCGAGGACCGCCGCGCCCTGGTCACCGCCCTCGCCCGCAAACTCATCGAGCACGTCCAGGACAACAGCCAGGACCTTTTGGGGCCAGGGGATTACGGGAGTCCCTTTATCGAGCGTCTCAATGTCCGCTCCGGCGAATATGCGGAATTTCAACTGGCGGGCGATGGCCCCAGCTATGCCTTTCTCCGCCACCTGGGCTTCGAGATCCAGTCCTTGATGGGACCCGGGGCCGAAAACCGTTGGGTCATCGATCAGGTCATGGATAAGGATGGCTACGAGGCCTACAAGACCTTTGCCAGGGCCTTTGGCAACCTCTTCGAATAGGGGGAACCCTGGCCTGGCAAATCCAGGCCAGGAGGATCAGTAGAGACCTACTTGGCGGCGGCCAGCGCCTGGGCTAGGTCCTCGATGATGTCGTCGATATGCTCGATGCCGATGGAGAGACGGATCATGTCCTCCGCAACACCGGCGCGTGCCAGTTCCGCCGGGGTGAGCTGGCGGTGGGTGGTGGTGGCCGGGTGGCAGGCCAGGGTTTTGGCGTCGCCGATGTTGACCAGCCGCACCGCCAACTTGAGGGCGTCAATAAACTTGGCCCCGGACTCCAGACCACCCTTGATGCCGAAGGACAGGATGCTGGAGGCGCGGCCGCCCATGTACTTATCCACCAGGGTCTTGTCCGGGTGATCCGGCAGGCCGGCGTAGCGTACCCAGGCCACCTGGGGCTGCGCCTGGAGAAATTGGGCCACCGCCAGGGCATTCTCGCAATGGCGATCCATGCGCACGTGCAAGGTCTCGATCCCCTGCAGGATCAGGAAGCTGTTAAAGGGCGAGATGGCCGCGCCCATATTACGCAGCGGCACCACCCGCGCCCGGCCGATATAGGCCGCCACCCCCAGGGCCTCGGTATAAACCACGCCGTGATAGGAGACATCGGGCTCGTTGAGACGGCGGAAGCGCGCCTTGTGCTCGGCCCAGGGGAACTTGCCCGAGTCCACCAGGGCGCCGCCGATGGTGGTGCCATGGCCGCCCAGGTACTTGGTCAGGGCATGGACGACGATGTCGGCGCCATGCTCGAAGGGCCGGCACAGATAGGGCGTCGGTACCGTGTTGTCCACGATGAGGGGGATGCCGTGGGCATGGGCCATGTCCGCCATGGCGCCGATATCCGCCACGTTGCCCGCCGGGTTGCCGATGGATTCGCAGAAGACCGCCTTGGTGCGCCCGTCGATGAGGGCCGCCATGCCCACGATATCGTTGGGCTTGGCGAAACGCACCTCGATGCCCAGTTGCGGCAAGGTGTGGGCAAAGAGGTTGTAGGTGCCGCCATAGAGGGTCGAGGTGGTGACGATGTTGTCGCCCGTCTCGCAGATGGTGAAGAGCGAATAGGTCACCGCCGCCATGCCCGAGGCCAGGGCCAGGCCACCGATGCCGCCCTCCAGGGCCGTCAGCCGCTTCTCCAGCACGTCGCTGGTGGGGTTCATCATGCGGGTGTAGATGTTGCCAGCTACCTTGAGGTCGAAGAGATCCGCACCGTGCTGGGTGTCGTCAAAGGCGTAGGAAGTGGTCTGGTAGATGGGCGTGGCAACGGACTTGGTGGTCGGGTCCGGCTCAAAGCCGGCATGAATGGCCAAGGTCTCGATCTTCATGGAATCTCCTGGATGGTGGGATAGGTTATTGGCTTTTTGTAAGGGCTCCGCGATCGGGCCAGGGCAGGCACACGGCCAGGGGTGATCTTGGTAAGATCCTGGCGGGGACCGGTTTTATGGGAAGATGTCGGAATTTATGTCTATTTCTCCCCTGGCTGTCCCTGTATCATCTCAGAAAGCAGAGTCGTCATCACCCACCTATCTTCCAAGCGAGAGGGATCCTCACCCCATGGCCGCCACCCCCGCGCCGCCCCTGGCCGTTGACCTCGACGGCAGCCTGGTACGCACCGACACCTTGTGGGAAACCCTCTTCACCCTGCTGCGCCACCAGCCACTCGCCTTGATCGCCGCCCTCGCGAGCCTCCGCCATGGCCGGGCCGCCTTCAAGGCCCACCTGGTCACCCGGGCGCCCCTGGATGTCGCGGACCTGCCCCTCAACACCGCCCTGATCGACTGGCTGCGCCAGGAGGGCGCCACCGGCCGCCTCCTGGTTCTGGCCACCGCCACCGATCAGCGCGTCGCCCGGGCCCTCGCCGACCGCGTCGGCCTCTTCGCCCAGGTCCTCGCCAGCGACGGCCACCACAACCTCAAGGGCCCCGCCAAGGCCGCCGCCCTGGTGGAGCGCTTCGGTCAAGGCGGCTTCGACTATGTCGGCGATGCCCGCGCCGACCTCCCCGTCTGGGCCGCCGCCCGCCACGCCATCGTCGTTGGCGGCGCCGGGCTGGTCCGGGCCGCCAGCCAGGTCGCCCGGGTCGAGCGCGTCTTCGCCCCCGCGCCACGGGCCCCCGCCCTGTGGCGCGCCCTGCGCCTCCATCAGTGGGCCAAGAACCTCCTCCTCTTCCTGCCCCTGCTTGCCGCCCACCAGGTCGGTAACGGCGCCCAACTGCTTGCCGCCGGTCTCGCCTTTCTGGCCTTCGGCCTCACCGCCTCCGCCGTCTATCTGCTCAACGATCTCCTCGACCTGAGCGCCGATCGCCGCCACCCCAGTAAATGCCGCCGGCCTTTCGCCGCCGGCACCCTGCCCCTGGCCTGGGGCCTGCTTCTGGCACCCCTCCTGCTGCTGGGGGCCGCCACCATCAGCCTGCTCTGGCTGCCCGCCCCCTTTGGCGCGATTCTGGTGGGCTACTTTCTCCTCACCAGCGCCTATTCCTGGGACTTCAAGCGCCGCCCCATCCTGGATGTCATGACCCTGGCCATGCTTTACACCCTCCGCGTCATTGCCGGCGGCGCGGCGGTAGCCCTCTGGCCCTCCTTCTGGCTGCTGGCCTTGTCACTCTTCCTCTTTTTCAGCCTGGCCCTGGTCAAGCGCTACGCCGAGCTCGACAGTCTCAAGGGGCGGGGAGAACTTACCAGCGGGGGACGCGGCTGGCATGTTGACGACCTACCCCTGATCGGTGGCCTGGGCGCCGCCGCCGGCCTGGGCGCCGTGCTGGTGCTGGCACTCTACATCGACAGCGAACCGGCGCGCCGGCTCTACCAGTTGCCCGAGGCCCTCTGGCTCATCACCCCTCTGCTGCTCTACTGGGTTAGCTACCTCTGGTTCAGGACCCATCGCGGGGAGATGAACGAGGACCCGGTGGTCTTTGCCCTGCGCGACCGGGTCAGTCTGGGTATCGGCGCAATGGCGGTCGCCGTCCTCCTGGTGGCCACCCAAGGGGGCGGCCCATGACCGCTAATCCCGAATCCTGGGGCCGCTATCCCAGGGCGACGCCCGCCAGAATCAGCCGCCTCACCAACCGCCTGGCCCCGCTACCGGAAAGTGATCTGCCACTGCTGGTGTACGGCAATGGCCGCAGCTACGGCGACGTCTGCCTCAATGACGGCGGTCAGGTGCTGCTCGCGCGGGGTCTGGACCGTTTCATCGCCTTTGATCCGGAGACCGGCATCCTGCGGGCCGAGGCCGGCGTTCTCCTGTCCGAGATCCTGGAGCTGGTGGTCCCCCAGGGCTGGTTCCTGCCCGTCACCCCCGGCACCCGCTTCATCACCCTGGGCGGGGCCGTGGCCAATGACGTCCACGGCAAGAATCACCACGGCGCCGGCACCTTTGGCTGCCATGTGCGCGCCCTGGAGTTGGTACGCTCCGATGGCAGTCGGCGGGTCTGTGCGCCGGGCGAAAACCCGGACTGGTTTGCCGCCACCATCGGGGGTCTGGGCCTGACCGGACTCATCACCTGGGTGGAAATCCAGCTCCGGGCCATCGCGGGTCCCTGGATTCAGGCCGAGAGTCGGCGTTTCCGCACACTGGCTGACTTCTTTACCCTGTCGGAAGCATCGGATCGGAACCATGAATTCACCGTGGCCTGGGTCGATTGCGCCGCGCGCGGGGCCAAGCTGGGCCGGGGCATCCTCCTGAGCGGTGACTTCGCCCCCGGGGACCTGGGGACCGGTAAGCCCCCCCAGTCCCATGGCCGGCTCACCGTCCCGGTAACCCCTCCGCTGTCCCTGATCAACGCGCTCAGCCTCAAGGCCTTCAATGCCCTCTACTATCGCAAGCCCGAGGGGGCCTTCCTCAGCCACTATGCTCCATTCTTCTATCCCCTAGACGGTATCGGCCACTGGAACCGGATTTACGGACCCAAGGGCTTTTTGCAGTATCAATGCGTACTGCCACCGGCCGCGGCAGAACCGGCGCTACGCGACTTGCTGGGGCGCATCGCCGCCAGCGGGGAGGGCTCCTTTCTGGCGGTGCTCAAGCGCTTTGGTGATAAAACCTCGCCAGGACTGCTGTCCTTCCCGCGGCCAGGGGTGACCATTGCCTTGGACTTTCCCTTTAAGGGCGAGGCAACGCTGCGCCTGCTGGATAGCCTGGATGCCGTGGTCGCGGCGTCCGGCGGGGCCCTCTATCCGGCCAAGGATGCTCGGATGAGTCCGGAGATATTTCGGCGGTCATTTCCATTAGTGGAGCGATTTCTGCCTTTTCTGGATATTAGTTTCTCTTCGGGGTTATGGAAGAGATTGGTCAAATAAGGTTTTTAGGAGTCTGTTTATGCCTTCCTTGGTTAATGATTTTTTTCGTCGTCCTGCGTCGTCCCTGATTTTTGTATTGTTGATGGGTGTGATTGTATATATTGGTATTATGCATTTCAAATATAACTCAGAATACGGACTTGATGATAGTTATATAACCTACCGTTACGCCTATAATTTTGCAGAGGGGTATGGTCTCGTTTTCAATCCCGGCGAAAAACATTATGGTTCAACCGCAGCTGGTTATGCGATTATAGTTGGATCAATTTCCAAGGCAATAGCCTTTGCCGGCACATTCCTCGGGATTAATGAACCTAATAATTGGGACCTGCGATATCTGATTCCAATCGTATCGCATACCATAAGCACATTTTCATTAATGGTCGGGGCGCTTATTTTGGTTTTAATCTCAAGGAATGCTTTAGGAGCTATGGCAGGCAACATGGCTGGGGGATTCACTGTGCTAATGTTATTTTTCTCAAATCCCTCAAGCAGCGTTGTCGGACATGAAACCTATTTATTTCTTGTGCTTTGGCTTTTATCTTCATACCTTGCTATATTTCTTAGTCGATATTTTTTGAGTGCTATCGTATTAGCTGTTGCTACCACAGTGAGGCCTGACAGCATTCTTTTTGCAGGTATTTTATTTATAGCAATCGGTTTTTCAGTTTAAAAAAAATAGGTCTATATAATACAATTAAGGAAACCAGGTGGCCCGCGGTTTTATACATTTCAATTATTGCCGCTTGGTTACTGTTAATGTGGATATATTATGGTCAACCATTTCCTGAAACACGCATTGCAAAGCAAGCCCAAGTTGTCCTAGGACAATGGCCGCTTTTTGGTCCAAAAAAAGTTTTTAATTACCTATCCGATAATCTCAGAGTTTCTATTTTGGTGTTAATGATACTTTTCCTGTTGGCAAGCATTGCAAACTTTATATATTTAGTCGCAAAACGACATAACGACCTTGATATAAAAATAAATTATAATCTAAATTTACTCGCATTCTCCGCGGTTTGGTTCATTGTAGCTATTGGACTTGTTTTTGCGTATACTATCTTAAACGTTACCTATTGGCATTGGTATGCTGTCCCCATATGGTTCGCCATTATTTGTATGTTACCCGGTCTATTCATCCCGGTTTTCGCTAATCTCAGATCTTCCTCTCTGCTTATTAATGGGTTAGGATTAGTGGGGCTTGCCAGTGTAATAGCCGCTTTTATCATTTTTGATCGTGGTCATATTTTGTGGCTATTTAATACGATGCAGGTTAAGCAGCATACTAGTAAACATATTGGCAGTTATAATGGCGTCATCGAAATATTGCATTTAGAACACCCGGAAGGAACTTCCATAGCCACTGCGGAACCCGGGTACCTCGGATTCGCTCTTGGGCCTAATTTCCAGGTTGTAGACACACTTGGTTTAGCCAGCCCCGGTGTTGCCCGTGCTATTCTGGTAGGAGATATGGATTACCCTTTCAAGACTTGGGCACCACAATTCTTGGTTTCCGCAGCCAAGGGTAAATTTGATCCTAAACAAAGAGCCTGGTTCAAAGAGACTTATCGTCTTCATTCGGAATTAACCGATCCATACTGGACTATTAAGTTAAAGGGGCCATACCAGCTTTATGAAAAAATTAATTAAATTTATCTGCTTTGTGTATAATTTGAGAAAATTATGTCTCGATACTTAATAATCGGCGCCACATCCGCGCTAGCCGATCAGATTGGACGTATTCTGGCCTGCTCTGGTGCTTCGCTATATCTAACTGGTAGAGACATCAATCGGCTCAAGATATCAGTCAAGGATCTGCGACTGCGTGGTGCTATCCAAACCACTATGGAACAATTGGATGTGACGGATACCGCTAGTCTTGTCGGGCTGATTAATCGCGCGGCGACCAGTCTTGGTGGGTTGGATGCCGTTATTTTTGCGGCGGGTCAGCTCCCCGATCAAGCCCAGGTGAACGCGGATTTCGACCTGTTGCGACGCACCCTGGAAGTGAATGCCATCAGCGCCATGTTGGTGCTAAACGAGGCCGCCGCCTATTTCGAGCACCAGGGCCACGGCCAACTCGTCGCCATCGGCTCGGTCGCCGGGGATCGTGGCCGAGCCACCAACTACGCTTATGGCGCCGCCAAGGGAGCGCTGGAGATCTTCATGTCCGGCCTCCGCCAGCGCCTGCACAAGAGCGGCGTCCAGGTGCTTCTGGTCAAGCCGGGCTTTGTCGATACGCCCATGACGGCGGATTTCCCCAAGGGGCCCCTGTGGGCCAGTCCGCAGCGAGTTGCCGAAGACATCGTCCGGGCCATGGAGAAAGGCCGCTCGGTGATCTACACCCCCTGGTTCTGGCGCTGGATCATGCTTGTTATTCGCCATATCCCGGAGCGCCTTTTCGTGCGGCTGCGCTTCTGATGGCCAGGGACCCCGGCGCGCAAGATCCGGCCCCCGACCCGCGGTTGCAACGGCGCCTTCGTCAGGTGGCGCTGGTCGCGGCCCTGGCCGTGCTCGCCTATCTGGGGTTGGCGGTGCTGGGGGACGGCGACCTGATGCGGGATGGGCTCCAGCGGCTGGGACCCGGCCAATGGTTGGCGCTCCTCGGGCTGTCTCTGTTCAACTATGGGATGCGCTTCCTGCGCTGGCACACCTACCTGCGGGCGCTGGGCGCGCGGATTCCCTTGGGGCGGGACCTGCTCATCTATGTCGCCGGCTTCGCCTTCACCGTCACCCCGGGCAAGGCGGGTGAGGCGGTACGCTCCTTCTACCTGCGTGGGGTGGGGGTGCCCTGGTCGCCCGGCCTGGCGGCGTTGGCCGTGGAGCGGGTGCTGGATCTCACGGTCATCCTGATGCTGGCGGCGCTGGCGCTGCGGGTATTCGCTGACCAGGCCGTGCCGGCCTTGCTGCTGGTAGGGCTAGTGGCGGGACTGCTGGTAGGGGTGACGCGCCCGCGGGTGGCGCGCGCCCTGTTGGGGCGGCTCCCCCCGGGTGGGCGCTGGGGGCGCCTGGCGCGGGGCACGACGGCGATTCTGGACGACGCCCGCTTGCTGCTGGCGCCCCGGCGACTCCTGGTGGGTCTGGGCTTGGGGTTATTGGCCTGGGGCGCCGAGGCCTGGGGCTTTTATCTGCTGCTGCAGTGGCTCGGGGTGGCCGCCGCGCCCGGCCACGCCATGGGCATCTACGCGGTGGGGATGCTGTCAGGGGCGCTGTCCTTCCTGCCCGGGGGCCTCGGCGGCGCCGAGGCGGCCATGATCGCCCTGCTGGTCGCTGGCGGAGCGGTCTTTGGGACCGCCGTGCTGGCTACCGTCATCTGCCGGGCGGTGACCCTCTGGTTCGCGGTGGTACTGGGGATTGGGGCGGTGTTGTTAATGGGTCGCCGGTGAGGCGGTAGGAGCCCAGCCCCCTGGGCGACTCCTCGGCGTTTCAGCCGATCAGGCTCCAGAGGCCCCTGGAAAATCCCAAAACGCAATACCCCGCCAACCGACGCCTACCGGGGTTTGACCCCTTTCAGGTACCCGCCCGCGTTAAGTCCGCCTGCTGCTCTTCAACGGCAGCCATGGCCTCATCCTGATAGTGATAGCCGGGTCGCTCCGTGTCCTTTTTGACCCGCCGATAGAGGCGCCAGACCCGCCAGGCATAGGCGAGCAAACCTGAATAGGTGGTCCAGATCTCGCCGAGGCGGCGGGGGTAGAAGACCCAGGGCGATTCGAGGGGGAGTTGCGGGCGACGCTCGGTGCGGACCTTGCGGCGAAGGAAGCCACCCTGGAGGGGATGCACCCGCTCGAACTTGAAGCAGCCGTAAAATTCCAGCGCTATCTCCATGATGCGCTTCGGATTACGGTCGAATGCCGCGGCCCGCCGCATCAGGGTCTCCAGATGGTCCAGGGCGTAATAGGAGTCCCAGGCCTGGCGATAAATGTCTTGCCACTCCGTCTTAGTCATGCGGGGATGGGTGGTGCAGACATGCTCCAGGTCATAGCGATTCAGGTCAGGCTCCAGGGGCGCGCCCCGTTGGTAAAGGGCCAGGTGATCCGCCGAGCCCGGCAGGGGCGTCAGGCAGAAGAATTCCAGGATGTCGAGGGGCAGTTCACGCTTGATGGTCTCAATGTCCCTGAGGATGCTGGCCGGGGTGTCGTCCGGGAAACCCAGGATATAGCCGCAATAGGTGGTCACCCGCTGCCGCTGCCAGGCCAGGAGCATGCCGCGGTAGTTGGCGATCTTGTTCTGCTTCTTGTTGGCGGACTTGAGGTTGTCAGCGCTGACGGTCTCCAGGCCGATAAAGACCCGGGAGACGCCCGCCGCCCGGGCCTTGACGACAAAGCCCGGTAGGGTGTGGCACATGGTGTCCACCTGGATGGTGAAGTTGAACTTGACCTCCAGTTCCCGCCGGACCTGCGCGATGCGGTCGAAGATGGGCTCCCAATTGCGGTTGCGGGCAAAGTTGTCGTCGGTGATGAAATAGTGACGGATGCCATGGGCCAGGTTGGCCCGTAGCAGTTGCTCAATGTCGTCCGGGTCGCGGAAGCGGGACTTGCGCCCCTGGACATTGATGATGGTGCAAAAGCTGCACAGGAAGGGGCAGCCGCGGCCGGCATCGAAGGTACCCGGCATAGGGGCATAACGCCGCGCCACCTCGGGCGGCAGATAGGGCAGGGCCTGACCCTGGAGCCCGGGCAACTGGGCCATGAAGTTGTAGATAGGCTCCAGGCGCCGCTCGTAAGCCGCGCGCAGCAGGTCCGCGAAGTGCTCCTCCGCCTCGCCGGCGAAGAGGGTGATGCCCAGATCGAGCGCCTCTTGCAACTCCCCGGGCAGGTCCGGGAGCATGGCCAGACAGCCGCTGACATGAAAACCGCCGATCGCCACCTGCAGGCCCGCCTGACGAAAGCGGCGCGCCAGGTCGAGGGCGCGGGGATACTGGTTGGACTGGACCCCCACCAGGCAGACCAGCCCCTGCCCGCCGTTTGCCTGGAGGCGGCGGATGATCCGCGCCACCGGCACCACGGCATTGGTCTCGTCATAGGCCTCGATGCCGATCTCCACCCCCGCGCCGAGCACCCCTTGCTGGTTGGCGGCGCGGGCCAGTCCAAAGAGACAAGCCAGGGAGTTCGAGGGAATCCAGGCCTTGACCCATTGAATGACATAACCCTCATCGTCGTAATGGGAGGGCTTGATCAGTTCCACCAGAAAGTGGCGGCGGGCGGGCTTGTGGCTGTTCATGGGGGGTCCTTGGCAGTGGCATCGGCGGGGTACCCCGTGGCGCCCGGCCTGTTTCATCCGATCAGCGCCTGGGAGGGTCGCCCAAGGGGCTGGGCTCCTACCGTGGCCGGAAGAAAGGATGTCCTTCGAAGGACAGGGCGACGCCATCGGGCAGGATCTCCTCCACCAGGATGCCGCCCCGAGACAAGTCGCCTTGACGCAACTTGCGGCCGTCAATCACGACGAAACGCTTGGCCGGTTCCGCATCGTAAATGTGGACGGTGAGGAGGAAGGACGGCAAACGCTCCTCGACTTCGCGGGGCAGGCGGCGCTCCTGGGGGGGGACCGGCTTCTGATTGTTCGCCTTTTTGGCAGCCTTGCCACCCTCCCCGCCTTTGATCTGGTCCTTGAAGGACTGGATATCCTGACGCAGGTCGTCGGGGATGCCGTCCGCTGGACGGGATGCCACGCCGGCGCTGTCATCCATGCCCTCGGGGGCACCGTCGGACGCTTCGCTCCCCGCCTCCACCAGGGTGTCATCCTCACGCGCCGCCGACCGCACCGGGGGCGGGGCGGGCGGCGCCGAGCCAGAGTTAACGACGGGGGGGGCGACGGGAGAAAGCGCGGCGGGCGGCGCGGCCGAGGGTGTGGGTGATGCAGTGGGCGACAACCCCGGCGAGACCGACAGGGGCGCCGAGGCTGGGGCTGGCGTGGCCGTGGCCGGGATCGACGCGAGCGCGGGGCTGGCCCCCGACGCGGGAGCGGCCACGGGGGCACCAACCGGGGCAGGCCCCGCTGGCTGGGTCACGGGAGAGGCCAAGGTGCTCGCGGGGGGCGCCATCTCGGGGCCGGCGCGCAGGGCGGCATAGAGGGCGATCGCGACGGCAAGGCCGGCGAGGGCCACGGCGGCCAGCCCCCGGAAATTGCCGCCGCTGTCCTGACTCGTAAAGAGGGGTTGGGTGGCGAGGGTCGGCACCTGCCCGATCTCGCGATCCTGCTGGGATTTGCGTAAGGCCTCAAGGATATAGGACATGGCGTCAATCCTTGCTGGTGAGTTTGGGCAGCCCCGGCATGTCCACCGCGGTAGCAAGCCGGATCAGGGTGCGGGGGCCCGCCAGGCCATCGACCTCCAGCCCAGTTTGGGTCTGGAAGCGGCGGACCGCCTTTTCGACGTTGAGGTCGAACTTGTTGGAGCCATCGTCCTTGAAGTCCAGTCCCGGCACCTGGGTCAAAAGGTGGCGCAACCAGCGCACGGCCTCGCCCGAGGAGCCCGGACGGATGACGGTGCCCCCCACGGGTGGCGGCTGCCACACCAGGAGATAGTCGCCCGTCCAGAGGCCATCCAGGGCGGCCAGGGACAGGGTCTCGGTGCCCTTCGGCAGTTGCAGGGTGCCCTCGTTTTCTCCCAGGCCGACCAGTGCCGCCCAGCCTTCCTGGCCATCCTTGTCCTGGAGATGCAGCAAGACGGGCAGGTTGTAGTCGCGCACCCGGCTCCAGCCGCCGCGATCCATTTCGCACTCCAGGCCGAAGGTGCTCAGGCGGGCGCAGGCTTCCCGACCCGCGAGCTGGCCCAATTCCACGCTCCATTTTTGCAACAGGAGGCGCAGGGCGGTATCCCGTGCGGTCAGCAGTTCGCCGTCCGCCAGCAAGTCTCCGATCCGTTCGTCCGCGACGGCCTTGGCCAGGGCGATGCGCCCGTGTTCCTCGTCCAGGCCGGGGGCCGTCTCCGCCTCGGGGCTGGGGGGCTCGGGGGGGGCTTCCAGCCCCAGCAGGCTGGCCAGAAAGGGCGGCGGTTCGGGTCGGCCCGCGTATTCCCAATAGCCCCAGCCGGCACCCAGGGCGACCACCAGCAGCCCAGCCGCCAGAGCAGCCCAGCCGCCAGCATGAGCGGCCTTGCGCCAGGAGTGGCCGTACTGGACCTCGGCAACGGCCTGGTCCAGGATACGCCGGGTCACCATGGGGCTGCGGGTGACACAGGCCCCCAGCAGGGCGCGATCGCAAAAGATATTGATGAGGCGCGGCACGCCCTTGGACTGGCGGTGCAATTGGCGCAGGGCCGAGCGCGTAAAGAGGTGCCGATCCACCCCCGCCACGGCGAGCCGGTGCTGGACATAGGCCGCCGTATCCTGGGCACTGAAGGGATTGAGATGATAACGGGCGGTAATGCGTTGATTAAGCTGCCGCAAACCCGGGTTGTGCAGCATGTCCCGCAACTCCGGCTGCCCCACCAGAAAGATTTGCAGCAGCTTGTGCTTGGGCGTCTCAAGATTGGTCAGCAGGCGTATCTGCTCCAGAACCCGCGGCGAGAGGTCCTGGGACTCGTCGATCATGAGCACGGGCCGGCGGCCCTGGGCGTGGGCTTCCAGCAGGTAGCGGTGCAGGCGGTCCACCAGGCGCTTGGCGGTCCGATCCTCCTCGAGCAGGGGGATGCGAAACTCCTCGCAGATGGTACGCAGGAGCTCCGTCGCCGACAGGGCGGGATGGAGGATGAGGGCCAGGTCCACATGCTCGGGCAACTGTTCCAGGAAGGCCCGACAGACCGTGGTCTTGCCCGTGCCCACCTCCCCGGTGAGGAGCACGAAACCGCCATTCTCGCCGGCGCCATAGACCAGATGCGCCAATGCCTCCCGATGCTGATCACTCAGGAAAAGGTACTGGGGATCAGGCGTGATGGAAAAACTGGGTTCCTTGAGGCCGAAATAATTAGCGTACACAGCAATCGTGAATCAGGGCATCGGGATGCGGCATGGCAAGATGGGGCGAAGATCGGACGCTAGCGGATGGGGGGGACGCGCTCAATTTGACCAGACTAGGGGTGCCGGGGGCGGACGTCAAGGGTTGGCGCGGCCCGCTTTGGCACCCGCGCCCGGGATGCCGGCCCGGTTTTTGATAATTCTGCTGGTTGCAAGGTCTCCCTCGATCTCATAATGTTCCGGATGACCGCCAGAGGTGGCAATTTCTCGCGGTCATTGCCGCCGTCCCGCCTCGCCGCTGTTTGTGCGACTCGACGTAACGTCAAAAAACAATGACGATCCCTCGGCGCACCGCCGATGGCAGTGGCTCATGGCCCTTGCCCCAGCGGTTTCGCTAACTCCACATAATGTCGGATCAGGAGTTTTGGAGCATGAAACACACCCTGACGCGATCGCTTCTCGTCTCGCTCGTGGCCTTGACCCCCTTTACCCTTCAAGCCGAGCCAAACATGGAGCGCGGCAAGGCCCTCAACCGCCAGTGCGCCCTTTGTCATGGCTTTCATGGCCAGGGCGTTCTGGGCGGCAAGTACCCCCGCCTGGCCGGCCTGCCGGAGTATTACCTGGTTGGCATGATGGACAAATACAAGAAGGGAGTCCTCGACTACCAGGCCATGACGGTCGTCGGCGGCATGCGCAACCTTTCCGACGAGGATCTCCAGAGTCTCGCGGCCTATCTCTCCGACGTTGACCTAGGGGCAGTCTCCCCCCTGGACATCCCCACCCCCGAAGGCGTCGATCTGGAAAATGGCGAGGATCTCTTCCAAGGGGACTGCAAAACCTGCCATGGGCGTAAGGCCGAAGGCATGAAGCGTAAGGAGTCCCCGCCCCTCGCGGGTCAGTACTCCGAATATCTGGCGCGTCAGATCGCGATGTTCAAGAAGAAGGAGCGCATCCACGCCAACGACGAGGAAGACGAGACTTTCGCCGAATATGAGCCACAGCAGATCAAGGACATCCTCGCCTACATCTCGACCCTGGACGATAAATAAGCGGACCCCTTGTCCCCATTCGCATCGCAGCCCATAGGAAACCGACCATGAAATTCCTCGCTTCCTTTCTCGCGCTCGCCCTCGCCTGGCTGCCCGCCGCCCAGGCCAAGGACCCCGACGTGGAAATGTTCGATATTAGTCAAACCGTTATCAAGATGGCCCTGGCGGAGGGGGTTACCTGGGACGCGGCCTCCGATGCCATGATGTCCAAGGCCGCCGAACTCAACATGAAACTGGTTGGCCGCCAGAACGTCGGCAAGGAACTCCAGGCCCGTGGCATCCCCTCGCCGAATCTGGAGATTTTCCAGTTCTGCGACCCCGAGGACGCCATGAAGATGGTGGCCTTCAATACCATCTATGCCGCCTACATGCCCTGTCGCATCGCCTTGGTCGAGGATGCCAACAAGCGTAATTGGCTCCTCATGCTCAATCTGGACATGGTCATCAACGCCTTCTCCCTGCCCGCCGAGTTGCAGGCCATCGCCATTGGCGTCAATGGCGAGATGCTCTCCATCCTGACGGCGGGCGCGACCGGTAGTTTCTGATCTCCCGGTCACCGCGGCGGAGGTCGGGGCCCACAGTCCCGACCTCGGCTCACCGCTTCAAGATCCTTCCCAGCGGACCCAGCAGGTACTGACTGAAACCCCAGCCCAGGGCCGCACAGCCAATGGCCATTTGCAACCCTCTCGCCCCGGCGTAACCCCCGTCCGACAGGATCAGCATGACGGCGGCGCCCGCCGCCAATAGGGCGCAAGCCAGATGCACCCCCAGATGGACCGCCGCCGCCTTCCAGCGTTGGGACAACCAGACACCCAGCCAGGCCGCCAGCCAGCCTCCCGCCAGCCCGGCGGCCACATCCACTGGCCAGTGCACCCCGACAGCCACCCGGCTGAGACCCACGGTCAGCGCCAGCGCCATCAACAGCAGCCGCGCGGCCATCCCCTGGATGAAACAGAGCCAGACGCCCAGCAGCACCGCCGCCGTCACCGTGTGGCCGGAGGGAAAGCTGGACTTGCGCAGGGCGGGGCCGATCAGATGAAAGCTATCCAGCGCCAGCACCGCCGGGGGCCGCCCGGCCGAGACCCAGGGCTTGAGGCCATGGGTAAAGGCCGTCGCCACCAGGGCTGCCAGAATCAGGGCCCAGAAAAGGCGCGGGTGGCGCAGGCTGAAAAAAAGCGACAGGGCAATGGCCAGGCGGGCATCGCCCAGCACCGTCAGCCACTCCCAGAACCCGGGCGGCCAACTCGCGGCCAGGTGGTTGAGGGTGAGAAAGCCCGCTTGGTAGCCGCCCAGGAGGAAAAGCGCCAAACCCACCAGCGCCGCCGCAAGGGCGCCCCAGGTTAGCCAAGGGCAGCCGCCGGATACCAGTCGTTCGCGCTCCAGCCCCGCCACCAGGGCCAGGCGCAGATCGGTAGCCAGGGCGGTGGCCAGGGCACGGGGGTCCAGCCTAGCCATGCCCCGACCCCATCAGGTGCCGTCCCCAGTGCCGTGCCCCTGCCCTCCCGGCCCGCGAGTCCCTGCCCGCCGCCACCCTCATCCTTCAGCCCCTCGCGCCTGTCGCCAACCGACGGAATAGATAGGCGGCTCCCCGGGCGGTCGGGTCTTGAAGCGCCGATGCACCCAGAAATACTGGGCCGGCAGGGTCCGGATCAGGCCCTCGATCACCTGGTTCATGGCGGTGGTGTCCGCGACCTCGTCGCCACTGGGAAAGGACGCCAGCGGCGTGCCAAAGATGACCTCCAGACCCTGGCCCCAGGGCCGGTAACGGGCATGGATCGGGATCACCACGGCATCCGCCAGTCGGGCGAAGCGACCCAGCATGGGGTAGGTCGAGGCCTGGACGCCGCAGAAGGGCACGAAGATACCGCGCCAGCGACCGGCATCCTGATCCGGCAGGTAGAAAAAGGGGATGCCCTGGCGAATCTTGCGCACCAGGCCCCGCAGGTCATCCTGACGTTCCACGGACAGGGCGCCAAAGCGCATCCGACCGGCTCGCATCCGCGCATCGATCACCGGGTCCCGAATCCTCTGGTACATGAACATGCCCGGGTTGACCAGGGCAGTGAAGGCCGCCCCCCCCAGTTCCAGGCCGATGAAGTGCGGCAGGAGGACGATGACGTTTTGCCCCCGCGCATGTAACTCATCGAAACGCTCCCGGTTGCGGAGTTGGACCAGCCGCGCCAGCCGGCGACGCGAGGCGCCCCACACCAGGCCCTGCGTCAGGGCGGCGACCCCCAGATAACCAAAGTGCCGGGAGACCAGCCGCTCCCGCTCGCGTGGCGACAGCTCCGGCAGGCAGAGTTCCAGATTACGCCGGGCCACCCGGCGCCGGCCCAGGGCGATCCACCCCACCAGTCGCCCAAGCCCCATGCCCAGCAACCAGAGGAGGGGAAAGGGCAGCAAGCCCAGCAGCCGCACCAGCCCCACCGCCAGCCAACTGGGCCAGTATCTTGGGGATAGGAGGGGATTCATGTCAGCCCGACGGCTGGTCCAGGAAGCGGGCGGCCCCGAACAGGGGCGTGTGGGGATTGAGGATGACCTTGACGGGCATCCGTCTCAGCAAGGGCGTCATGCGGCCCTTGTCCAGGAAGGCGGCCAGAAAGTCCGGGCCGCGCAACAGGTCCAGGTTTTTAGGGGCTATGCCACCCCCCAGATAGACGCCACCCAGGGCCAGGTGCTTGAGGGCCAGATTGCCGGCCTCGCGACCGTAAAGCCTGACGAAGAGGGTCATGGTGGCGACGCAGAGGGGGCAGGTCCCCGCGGCCGCGCCCGCGGCGATGGCTGCCCCCAGGTCTTCGCCCCCCTCCTCTGGCAGACTGCCCCCCAGACCCTGGCCCTCCTGGCTCAGGAGAAATTCGTAGATGTTGCGCAGGCCGAGCCCCGAGACCAACCGCTCCCAGCTCACATGGCCATGACGCTGGCGCAGCCAGCCCAGGAGCGCTTCTTCCTGGGCCGTCGCCGGGGCAAAATCCCCATGGCCGCCCTCGGTGGCGAAGGGGTGATGACGCTGACCGTCCCAAAAGAGCCCCGCCTGCCCCAGGCCGGTGCCGGCGGAGATAACACAGGCGTTGCCCTGGGCGCCCTCCTCCCCCCGATGCAGGACCGCCAAATCCTCCGGCCCCAGGGCCGGGATGCCCCAGGCCACGGCCTCCAGGTCGTTGAGCAGACGGACATCACCCCAACCGAATGCCGCCCCCAGGCGGCGGCTGTCGATGATCCAGGGGAGATTGGTGATCTCGCTGTGGCCGTCGCGCACCGGACCCGCCACGGCGAAGGCCGCCCGGTCGGGGGTCAGACCCGTCTCCGCCAGATAGTGGCGGATCAGTGCCTCCAGGGAGGCAAAGTCGCCACTCGAAAGCCGCAGCTCCCGGTCCAGATGGAAACGGCCTTGCGCCCACTCCGCCAGGGCCAGGACCGTCTTGGTTCCCCCCACATCCCCAACCAGCACACCCATGGCTTAACTTCCTTAAAACAAGATCAAGGCCGCAGCAGGCGGCCGGTACGCCCATCCCGGATGGTGGAGCACTGGACCCGGCCGCCGCAGGGTCCGGCCAGGAGATAATCCCCCGCCTCGCCCAGGCGCAGTCGGACCTCCAGGGCGGTGCGGGCCGGGAGTCGGGTGGCGCGATTGGCGCTGGTCGAGACCAGAGCCCGGCCCGCGGCCCAACAGAGTGCAGCGGCCAGGGGATGGGCGGTGACCCGCACCGCCAGGGTCGTATGCTCGCCCCTCAGCCAGGGCGGGACCTCGGGACGCGCCGGCAGCAGCCAGGTGTAGGGGCCAGGCCAGGTCGCCAGGATCGCCGCCATGCGCTCCGCCTCCAGAAGCACCACGAAGGGGGTCAATTGTTGGAAGTCCGCCGCGATCACAATCAGGCCCTTGGATTCGGGCCTCTGCTTCAGGGTCAGGATGCGCCGCGTCGCCGCGCCATTCCAGGGGTCGCAGCCCAGGCCATAGACGGCTTCGGTGGGATAAGCCACGACGCCCCCGGCCTTGATCCAATGGGCCGCGAGCCGCAGCCGCTGCCCGAGGCCAGCTGCCGGGGCATTGGCCTCCTCAAGCCTTGGCGTCATCGTCACCCGCCGCGCGCGAGCCCTGGGCCGCGTCATCCAGGGGTTCACTGTGCTTACATTCCGGCTGGGGGCAGACAATCTCGGCGCCCTTGGCCTTGGTAACCTTGAGGGTGAGGATGGGCCAGCCACAGCGGGGACAGGGCCCGGCAACCGGCTCGTTCCAGGTGGCGTAGTCGCACTTGGGATAGGTGGAGCAGGAAAAGAAGATCTTGCCCCGCCGCGATTTTTTCTTGAGGAGGGTGCCCTTGTTGCACTGGGGACAGGTCAAGCCCGTGTCCTCGGGACGCTCCAGGGGCTCGATATGACGGCATTTGGGGTAGCCCGTGCAGCCGATGAACTTGCCGTACTTGCCACGCTTGATCTGGAGTGGCGAGCCGCAGTCCGGGCATGAGCGCCCCTCGACCAGTTCCGGCGCCGCTGGTTCCTGATTCTTGCCCTCGCCCAGATCCCGGGTGTAATCGCACTCGGGATACTTGGTGCAGCCCACGAAGCGGCCATGCCGGCCGAGACGGATGGAGAGGGGCTCGCCGCACTGGGGACAGGCCTCGTCCAGGGCCTCCTGGGTCACGTCACTGCGCTTGACGTGCTCCTGGATATGGTCGATGCGCTCCTTGAAGGGCCGCCAGAATTGTTCCAGCAGGGGCACCCACTCGCCCTCGCCCCGGGAGACGGCATCCAGCTCGTCCTCCAGCCGGGCGGTGAAGTCGTAATCCACATAGGCGGTGAAGTGTTCAGTCAGGAAGCGATTGACCACCCGGCCCACGTCGGTGGGCAGAAAGCGCTTGCTGTCGAGCAGGACATATTCCCGCTCCTGCAGGGTCGTGATGATGCTGGCATAGGTAGAGGGTCGGCCAATGCCGTACTCCTCCAGGGCCTTGACCAGGCTGGCCTCCGAGTAGCGGGGTGGCGGCTCGGTGAAGTGTTGCTCGGGGCGGATGCCCAGCAGGTCCAGTCGCTCGCCCTCCACCAGGTTCGGCAACTGGCGCTCCTCGTCGTCATCCGCCTCCCGGGCATCGTCCCGGCCCTCCAGATAGACGCTCATGAAGCCGGGAAAGGCGACATGGGAACCCGTGGCGCGCAGCACATTGCCCGGCCCCGCCCCCAGGTCCACGGCGACCTGATCGATCAGGGCCTGTTCCATCTGACAGGCCAGGGTGCGCTTCCAGATCAGTTCATAGAGGCGCCCCTGCTCCCGGGTCAGGTGGGCCAGAATCTCCGCCGGCTGGCGGCGAATGGAGGTGGGCCGAATGGCCTCGTGGGCCTCCTGGGCATTCTTGGCCTTGGTCTTGTAGAGCCGGGCCTGGGGGGGCAGATGATCCGCACCGAAACGTTCGACCACGAAGCCCCGGATCTCATCCAGGGCCTCGTTGGCCAGATTGACCGAATCGGTACGCATGTAGGTAATGAGGCCGACGGCCCCGCCGCCGATATCCACCCCCTCGTAGAGTTGCTGGGCCACGCGCATGGTGCGCAGGGTGGTAAAGCCAAGCTTGCGCGCCGCCTCCTGTTGCAGGGTGGAGGTGATGAAGGGCGGGGCCGGATTGCGCTTGCGCTGCTTGCGCTCGACACGATCCACGCTGAGTTGGCCGCCGGCGGCCGCGATCAGACCCCGTTCGACCTCCCGAGCCCGGGCATCGTCGCCGATGGTGAATTGCTCGACCTTGCCGCCCTCGAACTGGGTCAGGCGGGCCTCGAAGCCCTTGCCCTCCTTAGTTGAATCCGCGGCGATGGTCCAGTATTCGCGGGTCTTGAAGGCCTCGATCTCCAGCTCGCGCTCGACAATCAGGCGCAGGGCCGGGCTTTGCACCCGCCCCGCCGAGAGTCCGCGCCGCACCTTCTTCCACAGCAGGGGCGAGAGGTTGAAGCCCACCAGATAGTCCAGGGCCCGCCGGGCCTGCTGGGCATTGACCAGGTCCGTCGAGATTTCCCGGGGATTGGCCACCGCCTCCTGCACGGCGCGCTTGGTGATCTCGTTGAAGACCACCCGGTACACGGGCCGATCGCCCAACTGGCGCCGCTTCTTGAGCAACTCCATCAGGTGCCAGGAGATGGCCTCGCCCTCGCGGTCCGGGTCCGTCGCCAGGTAAAGGGCCTCGGCGCCCTTGAGCTTACTGGCGATGGTCTGGACATGCTTCTCGTTGCGCTCGATGACCTGGTACTTCATGGCGAAGCCATCCGCCGTATCAACCGCCCCCTCCTTGGGCACCAGGTCGCGGACATGGCCATAGGAGGCGACGACCTCGAAGTCCGGGCCCAGGTATTTCTTGATGGTTTTGGCCTTGGCAGGCGATTCGACAACGACCAGATTCATAGGATGAGGTGCATCCGAGCAGGGTTAGGGGGTTCTGGAAGCGGCTCTGGCCACGGCTGGCCCGGACACGAGTCGCCTGGAAGGTTCTTAGGAAATACGATTCCCAGGCACCCCGTCAAGGGGAAGATGGGCCAGGGATGGATTTTTTCTGGCAAGATTTTCCCGGTAAGGAGTTGAGGTATGCCAGGGTTCCAGTGATGATGCCTCGTATTTGTTGCCGGCCAGGGCGGGCTGAAGCCCCTCCTCCCCGGCGGATTTGGCCAGGGGAAAATGAGGATGAATAGCAAAAACCTGCTGATAACCGCCTGCTTGGTCCTGGTGCCGCTAGCCAGCCAGGGCCTGGACTTTACCCACCAGAACGCCTGCACCATCCGGGTCGAGGGTCGCAAACCCGTCACCACCACCTGCGTCTCCACGGGCTGCCTGAAATGCGGAAAACTGGACGTCGAGGTGAAAACGCCGGACGGCAAGGTGTTTGCCATCACCCGGCGCCCGCATCCTGTGAATATCGAGGAGGATGCCTACAGCCTGCAAGGGGCCCCCGCCCGCCTGCGCAAAGGCAACCTGGGGGAAGACTCCATCTGCTACCAGCGCCTGGATCATTCCCTGGAGATCTGTATCGGGCCCTATAACTGATCCCTGTCTTCAAGCCCCGCGTCCGCCAACCCGGCTATAGCGCCCACCGGGAGAGGCGGCGATCCAGCCGTCCAGTTCGAGCATGAGGAGCATGGAGGAGATGTCGTTGGCCGCCAGGCCGGTGCGCTGGACGAGGAGATCGACATGCGCCGGGTCCTGGCCCATGGCGTCGAGGAGACGGCGATAGTCGGCGTCCAGGCCGAGGCCGCGCCCGCCGGAGCCTGGGGTCTCGTCACTGCCCGTGTCGCCTAGGTCGGACGGCGGGTCCGGACGCAGGTAGCCGACCAGCAGGGGCCCCAGCTCCTCTAGGATATCCTGAGCCGTCTCCACCAGTTTGGCGCCTTGCTTGATGAGGGCATGGCAACCCCGAGCCAGGGGGTTATGGATGGAGCCGGGGATGGCGAAGACCTCGCGGCCCTGCTCCGCGGCCAGGCGGGCGGTGATGAGGGAGCCGCTGCGGGGGGCGGCCTCCACCACCAGGGTACCCAGGCTGAGGGCGGCGATGAGGCGGTTGCGGCGTGGGAAGTTCTCGGGCCGGGGCCCCATGCCGGGGGGGAACTCGGTGACCAGGACGCCCTGGGCTGCGATCCGGCGGGCCAGGGTGCGATGGGCGGCGGGATAGATGCGATCGGGACCCGTGCCCATGACGGCCAGGGTGCGGCCGGTCTCCAGGGCGCCTTCGTGGGCGGCGCCATCGATGCCCAGCGCCAGGCCGCTGGTGATGGTCAGGCCACAGGCGGCCAGGTGGCGGGCGAAGGCGATCGTCGTCTCCCGCGCCCCAGGCGTGGGGTTGCGGCTGCCGACCATGGCCAGTTGGGGGTCGCGCAGGACCTCGGGATCGCCCCGGACGTACAGCACCAGGGGGGCGTCCATCAGTTCCGCCAGCCGGCTGGGATAGCGGGGATCCGAGCGCGCCAGGATATGGGTGCCCTCCCCCTGGGCCCACGCCAGGGCCGCCTCGACCAAATCGGGCCTGGGGGTGCGCAGGGCCTTGATAAGGGTGGGCCGGGCGCCGGCGGCGGCCAGGTCCGGGGCGCCCGCCGCTAGCAGGGCCGCGGGATCGCCAAAATGGGCCAGCAGCCGGTTGATCGCCCGGGGACCGGCGCCCGGGGCGTTGGCCAGGGTCAGCCAGGTGCGCAGGTGCTCCGGGTCCGGGGTGGCGGCCTCCGCTGCTGGGTCCCTGGCCATCAATTCCTCGGCGCCAGGACCCGGTCCTGGATGTGCATGGGCCGGGTCGCCTCCATGACCAGGGCAAAGCTCAGGCGCGGAAAGGCGCGAAAGACCATGAGGGTGCCGGCCCTTTCCAGGGGCAGGAGAAAGTCCTCGCCCAGGGGGCTGGCGCCCCGATGCAGGGGCAGCGGCATATTGGGATCGGGTTCGTCGCTGATCCAGCGGTCGGTGCGGAAATCCCCGTACCAGAATTCCTCCGACCAGAACTTCTGGTCCTTCCAATCCCAGTCGTCCGCCTGGGCGCGCACCTGATCCTTGATCTGCTCGCCACCATTATAGATATCGAAGAGGTGGCCCGGTTGCACGCCCTGGTCGCTGCCCAGATCGATGACGACCACGTTTAGGCTGCCGATCTGGGAGACGCCGTTGAGGACGGCGAGGATCTGGGCCTGGCGGCCCCTGGGTCCGGGTCTGGGCTGGAAGGTCAGCAGGGGCTCGTCACCCCGCGTTGGCACCAGGCGATCACCGGTGGCAATCTCCTGACTCATGCTGTCGATCCGCAGGACCGCGGGGTCACCGGGTCGTTCCAAGGTGGCCTCCGCCACCTGCTGGGCTTGATAGCCCAGAACCTCGCCGGAGGCGGGGTCGCGATAGGGCCCACCGGGCCTCACCAGTCGGTAGCGCCCCTGGGCTTGGGGACCCAGGCCGCGGACATAGACCTGATCCCCGGTCTCGCCCAGGACTCGCCGGTCCGGAAAGGCGACCACATAGGGGGCATCCTTGATTTCCTTGGCGTCCAGGACATAGGCGTGTTCGATGAAGGGCCGAATGGCGCCGATGGGGATGACGGGATCCGGCGCCGCCAGGGGCGTGACCCGTGCCTTGGGCGACAGCTTGAGGGTCCTGAGCGGATTAGAGGGCGTGGTCCTGCCCCTGGGCGGCGCCTGCTCGATTTGCGGATCCATCTGGGCCAGGGCGGGCGGGACGGCCAGCAGCAAGGGGAGGGCGAGGACCAGCCTCATCAGGGCAACTCCAACCAGACGCTGACGGGCGATGGCGGGCTGGAAAATGGACATGAGCAACCCCAAGATTGGCTGGCGGGTGATGCCTGCCGGGGCTCACTTTTCAAGACGAAGCCTTGTTTTTGCGGGACCCTGATCGGCAGTGTAGTATGCCGGGGCATACTAGCGAGCATTCGCCTACCTTGCCAGGGGTGCCCGTCCTTTTGATAACCAGGGGCTTGGGGTGAATCCTGGCTATCAGGACCAGACTCGCGCCCCAAGGCCGACCATTCAGTGGGGACTCCCAAATGAGTCAACTCGAAATTCTCACCTTCCCTAACCCACGTCTGCGTAACGTGGCCAAGCCCGTGGCCAGGATCGATGACCGCATTCGCCGCCAGATCGACGATATGTTCGAGACCATGTACGCCGCGCGTGGCATTGGCCTGGCGGCGATCCAGGTCGATATCCCCCTGCGGATGATCGTCATCGACGTCTCCGAGCATCACGACGAGCCCCTGTGCCTCATCAATCCCGAGATCCTCTGGCGCGAGGGCGAAGAGGAGATGGATGAAGGCTGTCTCTCGGTGCCCGGATTTTGGGAGCCGGTGACGCGGGCGGAACGGGTGCGGGTGCGCGCCCAGGACCGCCAGGGTCAAGCCTTTGAATTGGAGACGGATGGTTTGCTGGCGGTCTGTATCCAGCACGAAATCGACCACTTGGATGGCAAGCTCTTCGTCGATTATCTCTCCTCCCTCAAGCGCCAGCGCATCCGCCGGAAACTGGAGAAGGAGGACCGGCAGCGCAAGCCGGACACCGCCGAGCCCCGGCGGGCGATGATTTGATGCCTCCTCTGCGGATCATCTTCGCCGGGACACCGGACTTCTCCGTACCCTGCCTCCGTGCCCTGCGGGACGCCGGCCATGAGGTGGTGGCCGTCTATACCCAGCCAGATCGGCCCGCGGGCCGGGGCCGCAAGCTGAGCCCGGGCCCCGTCAAGGAGGCCGCGGCGGCTCTGGGACTACCCCTTTACCAACCCCCGACCCTGCGAGACCCCGAGGCCATCGGCACTCTGCGGGAACTGGGCGCCGATCTCATGGTGGTGGTCGCCTACGGCCTGCTCCTGCCCCAGGCGGTCCTGGATATCCCCAGGCTAGGCTGCGTCAATGTCCACGCCTCGGTGCTGCCCCGCTGGCGCGGCGCGGCCCCTATTCAGCGCGCCATACTGGCCGGCGATAAGGAGAGCGGCGTCACCATCATGCGCATGGAGGCGGGGCTCGACACGGGCCCTATGTACCTAATCCGGCGCCTGACCCTGGACCCCCGCGAGACGGGCGGCAGCCTGCATGACAAGCTCTCCCTGCTGGGGGCCACCGCCCTGGTGGAGGCCCTGCCGGGCATCGCCGCTGGCAGCCTGGCCCCGGAGATTCAGGACGACAGCCAGGCCAGCTACGCCCACAAGCTGGCCAAGGCGGAGGCCGAGGTTGACTGGTCGCAACCGGCGGTGGCTATCGACCGCCTGATCCGTGCCTTCGACCCCTGGCCCGTGGCCCAGACCCAACTGGACGGCGCCAGTCTGCGCCTTTGGGGCTGCGACCTGCCTGACCTAAACCCGCCGCCGGGCGCCGAGCCTGGCCAGGTGATTGGGGCCTCCAAGGCGGGCATCGCGGTCGCTACCGGGGCCGGCGTGCTGCGCCTGACCCGCCTCCAGCCCCCGGGCAAGCGGCCCATGTCGGCCGCTGAATTCCTCAACGCCCGCCGTCTGGATGGGGTCAAGTTTGGATAATCCGCAACCCCGCCCCTGGCCTGGCCGCCAGTCCCCGCAAGAACCCAAGGCCAGCGTGGCGCCCTCGGAGGGCGCCCGCGCCCGGGCCGCCGCGGCCCGCGTCGTCCAGGCCGTCCTGGGTCGCGGCCGCTCCCTGACCGAGGCCCTGGAACAGCTTGATGCACTGGACCAGGAACGGGACCGGCCCCTGGTCCAGGAGCTGAGTTATGGTGCCTTGCGCCTGCTGCCGCGCCTGCGCGCCATCGCGACCCAACTGCTGAGCAAACCCCTCAAGCCCGAGGATGGCGACTTGGAGGCCCTGATCCTCATCGGCCTCTACCAACTCCTTGCCACCCGCATCCCCCCCCACGCCGCCGTCGCCTCCAGCGTGGCGGCGACCCGCGTCCTGGGCAAGGGCTGGGCGGCGAAACTCGTCAATGCCCTCCTGCGGCGCTTCCAGCGCGAGCGCGCGGCCTTGCTGGCCCAGGCGGACAAGAGCGAAGAGGCCCGCTGGCTGTTTCCCGCCTGGTTGCTGGACCGATTCCAGACGGAGTGGCCCCAGGATTGGCAAGAGATCGTCGCCGCCAGCAATACCCAGGCTCCCCTCTGGCTGAGGGTAAATCGTCTCGCCGGCGACCGGGAGGCCTACCTGAAGCAACTCGCCGCCGCGGGTATCGCCGCCCAACCGGCGCCCCATGCCCCGCAGGGACTGGTCCTGGACCAGCCATTGCCCATGGCGCGCCTGCCTGGCTTCGCGGCGGGTCAGGTCTCGATCCAGGACGCCAACGCCCAACTGGCCGCCCCCCTGCTGGGGGTCCGCCCGGGCGAGCGGGTCCTGGATGTCTGCGCCGCGCCGGGCGGCAAGACGGCCCACCTGCTGGAACTGGCGGACGGCCAACTGGAGCTTACCGCCCTCGACATCGACCCCCAGCGCCTCGACCGGGTACGCGACAACCTCCAGCGCCTGTCCCTCGTCGCGACACTGCTGGTCGGCGACGCCACCGAACCCGCCGGGGCCTGGGCCCAGGGCACTTACGATCGCATCCTGCTTGATGTCCCCTGCTCCGCCACCGGGGTCATTCGCCGCCATCCGGACATCAAATGGCTGCGGCGGCCCGGGGATATCGAGGCCCTGTGCGCCCGCCAGGCCCGGATGCTGGAGGCCATCTGGCCCCTGCTCGCCCCGGGCGGCACCCTGGTCTATGTGACCTGTTCCCTGCTGCCGGACGAGAATGAACGGCAGATTCGCGCCTTTCTCTCTCGTCACGACGACGCCAGCGAGGTCCCCATCGCGGCGGATTGGGGTCTGGCCCGGACGTGCGGCCGCCAGACCCTGCCGACGGTGGGGGGCGGCGATGGCTTCTATTTCGCCCGCCTGCGCAAGGCAACGCCATGAGGACCCCCATCCCCGGCCAGCCCGCGCCATGGGGATTCGTCTTCTGGCTGATCCTGCTGCTGTTGCCCAGCCTGGGCAACGCCAAGCCGGCCTTTCAGATCGAAGACATCAAGATCCGCGCCGTGGGCGAGGAACTGGTCATGGATGCCCGCTTTGTCCCGGACCTGAGCCCGGTGGCCCTGGAGGCCCTGGACAACGGGGTGCCCCTCACGCTGGAAGCGCACATTCAGGTCCGGGAAACCGATGCCTGGGTCTGGGATTCCAGCCTGGTGGATCGTCGTCTGCGTTACGAGATCCGTTACCAACCCCTGGCGGAACGCTACCAGGTGACCCCCGTACCCGGCGGGGCCGGCCATAATTACGTCACCCGGGATGCCGCCATTGCCGCCCTCGGCGACCTCCACGATCTGCCCCTGCTCAACCGGGGGGAACTCGCGGCTGGCAAGGACTATCGGGTCGATCTCAAGATCGCCCTCGACATCGAGGAACTGCCCCTGCCCCTGCGGCCCACGGCCTATCTCCTTCCCTCCTGGAAGCTCTCGTCGGGCTGGACCACATGGCCGTTGCGACCTTGACGCAGTGGCGCCGGCCGGGCCTGATCCCGGTGATCCTGTTGTTGGTCGTGCTCCTGGTCGCCCTGGACCTGATGAGCGGCGCGGTGCAGAACTCCGAATCCCTGAGCCGGGCCTTCGTGCCCCTCATGTTCATCGTCATCATCGGCCTGCTGGTACTCGCCGCCATGGTGCTGACCAATCTGGTCAGACTGGTACAGGGTTATCGCCACAAGGTCGCCGGTTCGCGCCTCACCGGTCGTCTGGTCCTGCTGTTCGCCCTCATCTCACTGCTGCCCGTGGTCGTGGTCTATTACTACTCCCTGGGCTTCCTGTTACGGGGTATCGACTCCTGGTTCGACGTCGAGATCGACCAGGCCATGGTGGATGCCCTCACCCTCAATCAGGCCTCACTGGATCTCAATCAGCGGGTCTTGATGCGCTATACGCAACAACTCCTGGCGGGCATCGAGGACAGTTCCAGCACGGCCCTGGCCTTGAGCCTCGGCCAGTTGCGGCAACAGGCGGGGGCCCTGGAGATTGCTGTCTTCGGGGCCAATGGCCAGGTGCGGGGCAATTCCAGCGAGGACCCGACTGTCCTGGTGCCCAACCTGCCCGATCGCGAATTGCTGCGGCGGGCCAGTGGTGGCGCCAATCAGGTCGAGCTGGAGACCGCCGCCAACCAGGAGATGGTGGTGCGGGTGCTGGTGGCGGACCCGGTGGGTCGCAACCTGGTCATGCAGGCCATATTCCCGACCTCCGAACGCATCAGCGAACTGGCGGCGAATCTGGAGAAGGCCTACAACCGCTACAAGGAGCTGGCCTATCTGCGCCAGTCCCTGAAGCTGAGCTTCTCCCTCACTCTCTCCCTGGTCCTGCTGTTCGGCCTCATGGCCGCCCTGCTCGCCGCCTTCCATACCGCCTGGCGCCTGGTGGAGCCGGTGGCGGCCATTGCCCGCGGCACCCGCGCCGTGGCGGAGGGCGACTACGAGCAGCGCCTGCCCTTACCCGGTCACGAAGACGAACTCAGCTTCCTGGTCGCCTCCTTCAATTCCATGACCCGGCGCCTGGCTCGGGCCCGGGACGCGGCGGCGCGCTCCCAGCAGGCCGTCGAGGCCGAGCGCGTTTATCTGGAAACGGTGCTGGGGCGTCTCTCCTCGGGCGTGGTCGTCCTCGACGGCGAACACCGCCTGCGGACCGCCAACCCGGCGGCCCATCAGATCCTGGGACTGACGGAACCGGACATGAGCGATGGCGGCCTGGACGCCCTCAATGCGACCCATCCTGGCCTGGTGGCCTGGGTGGACGCGGTGCGGACCCATCTGGAGGGGCACGCCGAATGGCGTCAGGAGGTCGTCCTCTTTGGCGCCGAAGGCCGCCAGGTGCTGATGTGTCGCGGCAGCCCCCTCATCCATCCCGATGGCCAGGAGAGCGGCCATGTGGTGGTCTTCGACGACATTACCCGCCTCATCACGGCCCAGCGCGACGCCGCCTGGGGCGAGGTGGCCCGGCGCCTGGCCCACGAGATCAAAAATCCCCTGACCCCCATCCAGCTCTCGGCGGAGCGGCTGCGCCACAAGCTCCTGACCAAGCTGCCGGAGGACGATGCCCGGGTGGTGGACCGCGCGACCCATACCATCGTCCAGCAGGTCGAGGCCATGAAGGCCATGGTCAACGACTTCTCCAACTATGCGCGCTCCCCCAAGCTGGAGCCGGAACCCCTGCGCCTGGATCGGCTGGTAGCCGAGGTGATGGAACTCTACCGCTCCGTCCCGGCGATCAAAATCGACCTCCAGGTCGGCGAGGCCCTCATCAAGGGGGACCCCCTGCGTTTGCGCCAGGTCATTCACAATCTGGTCAAAAATGCCCTGGAGGCGGTAGAGGACAAGCCCCAGGCCCGGATCCGCATCGCCACCCGGCGCCTGGACGACCAGGATCGGCCCCAATTGGAACTCTCGGTGGAGGACAATGGCGGCGGGATCGACGAGACTCTCATCGACCGCCTCTTCGAACCCTATGTCACCACCAAGGCCAAGGGCACGGGGCTGGGCCTGGCGATCGTCAAGAAGATTATCGAGGAACACGGGGGTATCATTTGGGCGGAGAATGCCAAGGGCGGCGCCCGCGTGGCGACGCGCCTGCCCTTATGGCGCGATGAACATCACGAGGAAGTTCCCAAGGAACCGCCGGTTGCCCTGGCCACCCCGGCCAAGAGCCCCAGCGCCCACCCAGACCGAGAACAAGCATGAGTGCAGCCTACATTCTGGTGGTCGATGACGAGCCCGACATCCGCGGCCTGGTCCAGGAGATTCTGGAGGACGAGGGCTATGCGGTGGCCACCGCCGAGAACGGCGCCGCCGCCCGCCGCTCCCTGCGCGAGCGCCGCCCCGACCTGATTCTCCTGGACATCTGGATGCCCGATCTGGATGGCATCAGTCTCCTCAAGGAGTGGTCCGAGGACGATGGCCTGCCCTGCCCGGTGATCATGATGTCCGGTCATGGCACCGTGGAGACGGCGGTGGAGGCGACCCGGCTGGGGGCCTACGACTTCCTCGAAAAGCCGCTATCCATGGCCAAGCTGCTGCTGACCACGGAGCGCGCCCTGGAGGCCGACAAACTGGTCCGCGAGAACATCGGCCTCAAACGCCGCACCATCATCGCCCATGAGCCCATCGGCCGCGGCACCGCCATGCAGCGCCTACGGGAGCAGGTCAAGCGTATCGCCCAGCACGATACCTGGGTCCTGATCACGGGCGAGGCTGGCAGCGGTCGCGAGACCTTCGCCCGTTACCTTCACTCCCAGAGCGCCCGCCGGGATCGGCCCTTCGTCGACCTCGGCGTCTCGGGGATCGCCCGGGCCAACGCCGCCCGGGAACTCTTCGGCGGCGAACAGGATGGGCATGTCCACTATGGCGGTCTGGAGCAGGCCGCCGGGGGCACCCTGCTCCTCGACGAGGTCGGGGACATGGACCAGGGGGTCCAGGGCCAGTTGCTCGGTGCCCTGGATACGGGCTCCTTCCTGCGCGTCGGCGGCACCGAACCGGTTAACATCGACGTGCGCCTCATCGCCGCCACCCAGCACAACCTGGAGGACGAGGTGCGCGCCGGGCGCTTCCGCGAGGACCTCTTCTACCACCTCAACGTGGTACCCCTGAGCGTCCCCGCCCTGCGGGACCACAACGAGGACATTCCGGAACTCCTCAACTACTACGTGGATTACTTCGCCACCCACGAAAAGCTGCCCTACCGGCGGTTCAGTGTCGGCGCCCAGAACTACATGCGCAATTACCCCTGGCCGGGGAATGTGCGCGAACTCAAGAACCTGGTCCAGCGCGTCCTCATCCTCGGTGCTGGTGACGAGATCTCCCAGGACGAGGTCGAAAATACCCTGGGGGCCACCACCAGCACCCCGGCGCCGAACCTAGAGGGCCTCATGTCCTTCGACCAGCCCCTGCGCGAGGCCCGGGAACAGTTCGAGAAGACCTATCTCGAATACCAGCTCGAAAAGCACGGCGGCAATGTCAGCAAGATGGCCAAGGAGGCGGGTATGGAGCGCACCCACCTCTACCGGAAGCTGCGCTCCCTGGGGATCGAGATCAAGGAGCGCCGTTAAGCATGAAGATCATCATCCTGGGCGGCGGTCAGGTGGGCCGGTCCGTGGCGGCGAATCTGGCGGGAGAGGCCAACGACATCACCGTCGTAGATCGTGATCCCGAAATACTGCGGGAACTCCAGGACCGCTTCGACCTCCGGACCATCATAGGACATGGCGCCCATCCCGACGTGCTGCAGCGGGCCGGGGCCGAGGACGCCCATATCATCCTGGCGGTCACCAATAGCGACGAGACCAACATGGTCGCCTGCCAGGTCGCCTATACCCTCTTCCATACCCCCACCCGCATCGCGCGGGTGCGCTCCCCCGGTTTCCTGGAACACCCGGAACTCTTTGCCCCCGGCGCCCTGCCCATCAATGTGTGCATCAGTCCGGAGCAACTCGTCACCCAATATATTCTGCGGCTGCTGGAGCACCCCGGCAGCCTTCAGGTGCTGGACTTCGCCAACGGGCGGGTGCGGCTGGTGGCGGTCAAGGCCCGCGAGGGTGGTCCCCTGATTGGCCATGCCTTGCGCACCCTCTACGATCACATGCCCGAGGTCGAGACCCGGGTCGCGGCCATCTACCGCCAGGACCGGGCCCTGGAGCCAACGGGTGACACCATCATCGAGGCCAACGACGAGGTCTTCTTCGTCGCCGCCCCGGCCCATATCCGCACCGTCATGGGCGAATTGCAGCGGCTGGAAAAGCCCTACAAGCGCCTCATCTTCGCGGGCGGTGGCAACATCGGCACCCGGCTCGCCCGCGCCACCGAGAACGACTTTCGGGTCAAGGTCATCGAGCGCGACCTGACCCGCAGCAAGCAGATTGCCGAGACCCTGGAGCGGACCATCGTCCTCCATGGCGACGCCGCGGACGAAAACCTGCTGCGGGAAGAGAATATCGAGGATACCGACGTCTTCTGCGCCGTCACCAACGACGACGAGGACAATATTCTCTCCGCCCTCCTGGCCAAGCGGCTGGGGGCGCGCAAGGTCATGGCCCTCATCAACCGTCCGGCCTACGTGGATCTGATGCAAAGCGGTGGCATCGACGTGGTCATTTCCCCCCAACAGGCGACCATCGGCAGCCTGCTCAAGCATGTGCGCCGCGGGGACGTGGTGGCGGTGCATTCCCTGCGGCGCGGCGCGGCCGAGGCCATCGAGGCCATCGCCCATGGCGACGCCAAACTGAGCAAGGTCATCGGTCGCTCGATCGACCAGATCAAACTCCCGGCCGGGACGACCATTGGCGCCATCGTCCGGGGCGAGGCGGTCCTCATGGCCCACCACGACACCCTCATTCAGGCCGAGGATCACGTCATCCTCTTCCTCCAGGACAAGCGCCGGGTGGCCGAGGTCGAGAAGCTGTTCCAGGTGCCGGTGACCTTCCTGTGATGGCTTCGGGGTTAGAAACGAGCCCCCGGGGTCTGGCCGTGGGCGGTGGCGGCGCGGCATGAAGCCCTTCGCCGTCCAGAAGGTTTTGGGGCTGCTGCTGATGCTGTTTAGCCTGACCATGTTGCCGCCGCTACTGGTGTCCCATCTCTACCAAGACGGCACGGCCCAGCCCTTCCTCGGCGCCCTCCTCCTCCTCCTCGGCCTGGGCGCCATGATCTGGCTGCCCGTCTGGCAACGCCGCGAGGAACTCAAGCTGCGGGACGGCTTCATGGTGGTGGTCCTCTTCTGGACCGTACTGGGGCTGTCCGGCGCCCTGCCCTTCATCCTGTCGGAGGAACCTCACCTATCCGTGACGGACGCCGTCTTCGAGTCCGTCTCCGGCCTGACCACGACCGGGGCGACGGTCATCGTCGGCCTCGACGACCTGCCGCCGTCCATCCTCTATTATCGCCAGCAGCTCCAGTGGCTGGGCGGCATGGGCATCATAGTGCTCGCGGTCGCCGTCCTGCCCATGCTGGGGATCGGCGGCATGCAGTTGTACCGGGCGGAGACACCCGGGCCCATGAAGGACAGCAAGCTGACGCCCCGCATCACCGAGACCGCCAAGGCCCTCTGGTATATCTATCTGGGGCTGACTATTGCCTGCGGTCTGGCCTACTGGCTGGCGGGCATGACCCCCTTTGACGCCATCGGCCATGCCTTCGCCACCGTCGCCATTGGCGGCTTCTCCACCCATGACGCCAGCATCGGCTATTTTGACAGCGACCTGATCGAGATGATCGCCGTCATCTTCATGCTGATCTCTGGCATGAATTTCGCGCTGCATTTTGTTGCCTGGAATCGTAATAACCTGCGGGGCTACTGGCTGGACAGCGAATTCCGCTTTTATCTGGCCCTCATGGGGGCCACGACCGCGGTCGTTTGCCTCTGCTTGTATCTGTCGGGCACCTATGCCGGCGGGTACGACTCCTTGACTCAGGGCCTGTTCCATACCGTCTCCATTGCCACCACCACCGGCTTTACCACGACCGCCTTTTATGACTGGCCGGCCTTCCTGGGCATCTTGCTGATCTTCAGCAGCTTCGTCGGGGGGTGCGCCGGCAGCACGGGCGGCGGCATCAAGGTCATTCGCTTTCTGCTCCTCATCAAGCAGGGCCTGCGCGAGATCGAACGCCTCGTCCACCCCAATGCCCAGATCCCGGTAAGGGTCGGTGGGCGGAGCGTCAACCACCGCGTGGTCGATGCCGTCTGGGGTTTCTTTTCCCTCTACGTCGCCAGCTTCACCCTCATGTACCTGGCCCTGGCCGCCACTGGCCTGGACCTCACCACCGCCTTCTCCGCCGTCGCCGCCAGCATCAATAACCTGGGCCCCGGTCTGGGCGATGTCGGCGCCCATTTCGCCGGCCTCGGCACCACCGCCAAGTGGATCCTCTGCTTTGCCATGCTCCTCGGCCGGCTGGAGGTCTTCACCCTTCTGGTGCTGCTGACGCCCGCCTTCTGGCGGACCTGAACCCTCAAGGCGCCCGGGTTGAAACCCGCTCCACCCATTGGCTGGTGGAGGCGCTCAGGGTGTCCAGCACGCCAGCGGGGTAAAGGCCGGCGGCCAGGATGGGCAGGCTGAAGGCGATAGCCACCAGGAGTTCCCGGGGGCGCAGATCGGCGGCGGCACCAATGGCATTGTGACCCAAGGGACCGAAGAAGGTCCGCCGATAGCCGTCGAGGACATAGGCCGCGCCCAGCACCATGGCCAGGAGGGCAGCCAGCCCGGCCCCGGTATGAGTATGCAGCGCGCTCATCAGGATCAGAAACTCCGCCGGGAAGCCGGAGGTGCCGGGTACCCCCAGCGACGCCAGGGATAGAAAAAAGAAAAAGGCGGCCAGCAGGGGCATGGAACGGGCCACGCCGCCGAGGCTGATCAGGTCCGTGGACCCCAGGCGCAGATTCAGGAAGCGGGTCAGCAGAAAGAGCCCGCCCGCGACCAGGGGGAAGTTGAGGAGCTGGAACAGAGCCCCCTGGACCCCCGGCTGGCTCAGGGAGGCAATCCCCAGCAGTACCAGGCCGACATGGCTCAGGGAGGCATAGGCCAGCAGCCGGCGCAGGTTGGTCTGGCCCATGGCCGCCAGGGCCCCATAGAGGAGGCCGATCGTGCCCAGACCGGCCAGCAGCCAGTGGAATTCCTGGGCAGCGCCAGGCGCCAGGGGCAAGGCGAAGCGAATCAGGCCATAGGCCCCCACCTTGAGGCCCGTGATGAGGGCCGCCACGGTGGCGGGCCCCTCCATCGCCACCACCGGCAGCCAGGTATGCAGGGGGAACACGGGGGTCTTGACCGCGAAGCCGGCCAGCAGGAGCAGGAAGACGCTGGTCTCCAGGCCCTGGGCCAGGGGTGTCGTAAGCAATTCCCGATAATCCCAACTCAGCCCCGCCGGGATCCCGGCCCCGGTGACCTCGGCGTGATTGAAGGCCAGCAGGATGAAGCCGAACAGCAGGGGCACCCCGCCCGCCAACATGAAGAGGCTGTAGTTGACCGCCGCATAACGCCGGTGAGGTCCCGGTCCCCAGAGGCTGATGAGAAAATAGATTGGGATCAGGGTCATCTCCCAACAGAGGAAGAAGAACATCAGGTCCAGGGCGCAGAAGATGCCCAACAGGGCGCTGGCCAGCAAGAGCATGAGGCTATCGTGGAGGCGACGCAGGGTCCGGACACCGGTCCAGGAGGCGAGGATGGTCCCCAGAAACAGCAGAAGGGTCAGGGGGGGGAAGAGGACCGAAATACCATCCACGCCAATGAGGTAATGGACGTTCAGGCTCGGAATCCAGGTCGTCTCCTCCACCAACTGGAAGCCGGCCTCGGCGGGATTGAAGCGCCAGACCACCGCCAGGGAAAAACCCAGCGCGATTAGCAGGCTGCCGGGCATGACCCAGCGCGACAGGCGCGCCCCGGGCACCAGCCAGACCACCAAGGCCCCGACGAGAGGGGTCAGCAGCATCCAACTCAGGAGGGGCCAATGGGACAGGAGGCTCGGGGTATCAGGCATGTTGGGCCTCAAGTGCCGGGGGGGTATCGCCCAGCGGGACGATAAAGACGTCACCGCGTTCCAGGACGCCTGGCGACCGGCGCCGCCGTGGCGAGCAAAGTGTTAGGGTTAGCCGCGGCCGGCCATCGGGATCAGGGCTGGGCATAGTGGGCGCTCAAGGTCGCCAGAGGCACATCGATCAATTCTAGCCAGGGATGGGAGTAGAAGCCCACCCCCAGCAGGACGGCGATGACGGCCCCGGACACCAGCCACTCCGCCAGACCCAGGCGCTCCACCGGGGCCTGGCCCTCCGGGCTGGGCCCCAGGAAGGCGCGCTGGAAGGCCCAGAGCAGAAAGCCCGCCGCCAGCAGATTCCCCAGGGCGGCGGCGATGGTCAGCAGGCCGCCAAACCGGGCGATGGCGGCCTCCAGGACCAGATGGGCGGCGTCGAAGCCCGGCGTGCCTGGCATGCCGATAATGGACAGGCCACCCACCAGAAAGGCGATGCCGACGAAAGGGATCTGGTCGAATAGCCCACCCAGTTCGGTGAGTTGGGTGGTCTTGGTGCGGCGATAGACCAGACCGGTCATGAAGAGTAGGGCCGCCACCGCCAGACCAAAGGTCACCGCTAGCATGACGCTCCCCTGAAAGGCCAGATGATCCAGGGTGAAGAGGCCAAGGACGATCAGGCTGGTATGAGAGACGACGGCAAAGGCCAACAGCCGGCGCAGGTTTTCCTGCACCATAGCCAGCAGGGCCGCGTAGAAGATACCGACCACGGCGAAGGCGACCACGAAGGGCTGCCAATACTGCACCGCCTCGGGTACAAGGGGCAGGACGAAGCGGAGCAAGCCATAGATGCCGATCTTGAGTCCCAGGAGCAGGGTCGGGGCCACGGCGATGTTGCCGTGCTCGGCTATCTGAGGCAGCCAGCCGTGCATGGGAAAGAGGGGGGTGCGGATGGCCAGCCCGTAGAACAGCAGGAAAAAGACCAGGGTCTGGAATTCGGACCCCACCCGGGCCCCTTGAAGCTCCAGGAGATCGAAGGTCCAGACGCCGCCACCGACGTGAGCATGGCCCCAGCCCAGGATGAGGGTGCCGACCAGCAAGAGGGACAGGCCCGTGCCCATGAACTTGATATAGGTCTTGATGGCCTGGTCCATGCGGGGCGAGGTCGCCCATAACTTCAGCAGGAGCCCGATGAGGCCCGTCTGGAGGGCGGCGGCGAGCACGAACCACAGCAGGTTCAGGGTCGTGAACATCAGCATCAGGCTGGATTCGATGGCCAGGATCAGGGCCATCAACCGCCAGGGGGGCCCCAGGCCCCGCACGGGCCCATAGAGGGACACCAGCAGGATGATGAGGGCCGTCAGGAGGATAAAGAGGATGCTGACACCATCCACGGCGGCGTGGTAGTCCAGCAGGCCTGGCAGGCTCAGGTGCTCGGCGAACTGCATGGCGGCATTAGTGGGGTCATAACCTCGATAGAGGAGGATGGCCAGCAGCAGTTCGAAGCTGGCTAGGATGACCCCGGCGAAGGTCGCCAGGGACCCCCGGCGCAGGGCCAGCACCACCAGGGCCCCCAGCAAGGGCAGCAGTTGCAGGACCGCCAATAGTGGCCAGGCGGCCTGGCTGTCCCAAGGGATGCTGATCGGGTTCATCTCAGAGAATGACCGCGAAGGTGGCGAGAATCATGAGGACGAGGTAGCGAGGCCGGGCGAGCAAATCCTCGACCTGGTTGGCATGCTCGCCCAGGCGGCGGATGGCCTCCAGCAACCCTTGCCCGCCACCACGTAGCACCAATCGTTGCTCGAACCAGTAGAGGACGTTGGCCACCCGCTCCAGGGTACGCCCCAGGAGGCCCCGGCCGCGCACGATGGTCTCATCCGCCGTTGCCATGAGCCAACCCTCCTCCCCATCCGGCGCGATGCCCAGGGAGGAAAGTTCCAGGGCCTGGCCGGGCAGGCCGACGATGCGACTGACCACCTTCCCGTCCAGATCCATGACGTCGCGGGCCATGGCCTGGGCGGGTCGCGCCAGGAAGGCGTCCGCCAGGGCATCGAGCCAAAAACCCTGCAGGGCCGCCTCCTGCAGCCCGCGCCGCCTCGCCAGCCAGGCGGGGACCGGCCGCGCGGGCCGGCTGACGCGCTGCATCAGGGCCGGGGCATGCAGGAACTGATAGGCCCGCCAGAGGGCGTGCAGGGCCAGATGCCAGGCCGCCAGGCTATACCAGCCCAGGCCGATCCAGAGAAACATGAGGCCCACCTGAGCGGTGGTGGAGAACATGAGAGAACTCTTGACGTCCGTCCTTGCCAGGCCCACCAGCCAGCCATAGAGGGCCGTGAGGGCGCCCAACAAGGCTATCAGGCTGGCGATGGCCGGGGTTGTCTCCAGCAAGGGCTCCAGACGGATGAGCAGGTAAACCCCGGCGTGCACCATGAGGGCGCCATAGAAGATGGCGCTGGAGGGGGTGGGTCCCTCCAGGGCGCGAGCGACCCAGGGGGCAAAGGGGAGTTGCGCCGACTTGGCCAGGGCCGGTAGCAGGAAGGCCAGGGCGATGAGATCCCCCTTGATCGGGTCCAGGGTCTGATCTGGCTGGAGGGGCCAATCGCTGCCGCCCATCCAGAGATAGGCGAAGGAGATCCCAAGCAAAAATCCGGCATCGCCAATGCGGTTCGCGATGAAGGCGCGCTGGGCATTAGCGACCGCCACGGGGCGCTCGAAGTTATAGGCTATGAGCAGATAGGAGGCCACCCCCGCCAACTCCCAGCCGATGAAGACCAGCACGGCGTTGCCTGCCATGACAATCAGCTCCATGGCCCCCATGAAGAGCGACAGAAGCAGAAAAAAGCGCGGAAAGCCCGCCTCCCGGTGCAGGTAGTTCACCGAGAACCGCAGGGTGATGAGGGCGACAAAGGCCACCAGCAGCAGCAGAGCCAGCCCCAGCGCATCCAGGGTGAAGACGATATCCACCCGCAAGTCACCGCTCACCAGCCAGGATCCGACCCGGACCTGACCGGGGGGCCCCATCACCAGGGCCTGCATACCGGTTAAGATCGCCAGGCCGAGGGACAGGGCCGCCGCTCCAACCGCGACCCGCGCGGTCATGCGCTCCCCCGCCTCTCCCCGGTTACCCAGGAGGACATAAGCGCCGGCGATCCAGGCGGCAGCCAGCAGGGGCAAGAGGGGTATCAGCCAGGCATATGCAAACATGGGATCAGGTTCAATCGCCAATCAAAATGGGGTCCAGGGGTTCCATGCTGCCCATAAAGTGGGCGGAGGAACGCGAGACCCGCGCCAAGGGTCGGCCAGGGCCCTGCCACTCGACCCAACCCCGGGCCGGTTCGAATATCCGGATCTCGGGGGCATCAGGATCCTTGGCAGCGAACAGAAGCCAGCCCTTGCCGATCAATTCCTGGAGCGGCGGCTGACGCTCATAGATGGCCGTCAAGACCTGGGTCTTGGCCTCCACGATCACCAGCAGCCGCATGGCCTCGTGAATCTCGATCATCTGGCGGGGGAGACCGGTGCGCAGATCAGAACCGGCACCATCCATCACCCCGAAGAAGCCGGCGACGTTATGGGTGATTTTGGAGCCGGCCCCGTAACGCTCATTGTCCACGGTCGAGAAGTAATACTCCAGGCTGATGCCAGCCCCCACGGGCCCGTTGGCAAGGAGCAGGGGCTCCAGCAGGGTGCCGTCCGGGTCCTGGGTCGCGTCGTAGGAGATGAGGAAGGCCCGGCGGTCGAAAAAGGCCCCCTGGCTCATGGCCCGACGACCGATGAAGGCGCAGGCGTTGGTGGCGTGGCCGAGTTCCGGCCGCGCCTGACTGAAGTCCAGACCACGCCCCATGACGTGGTCCAGGGCCTGATCCGGGGTCGGCTGGGCCGGCGCGGAAAAGAACTTGCGGCAGCGTTCCTGGGCATGGAGACGGACCGCCTGCCCCAGGCTGATCTCCAGCCGCTGGAAGTCACCCAACCTCGCGACGGGGAGCCGATCCAGATCGTACCAGAGGATGGCCTCGCTGCAGGTGTTGTGCTCGGCCCCCAGGAACCAGCAGTCCTCGGGGATAGCCAGGCCCTGCTCCTGCAACCGGGCGCGGGTCTCGGGCCGGTTGGCCATGGCGGCGAACAGCCGCGCGTTGGGACCGCTGTGGTTGCCACTGCAGGCCCCGCAGTCATAGGCGGCGAGGTGGGGGTTGTTATCGCTGTCCGAGCCATGGCCCATGATGACGACCAAGGGGGCAAAACCGGTATCCAGGCCCATGACCCTCAGGAGGCCCGCCACTCGTTGCGCCTGTTCCGCCGTGACGAAACCGGGTTGGACATTCTCCGGACTGGGCTCGCCCTGGTAGCGATCCACCGTGGCGGCCAATTCCGTGGGGACACTCAAGTCGAAATCACGCCGCAGTCGCCCGGCCCACTCGCCAAAACGCCGGGGGGCGGCCACCTTACCCACTAAGGCCAGGGTCGCCGCCGGCGCGGCCAGCAGGATGCCCAGGGTCGAGGTCACCAGGTTGCGGCGGAGTTCCTGATGCAGGAGGTCACGCAGCCACAACCGCCAGCCGCGCCGGCGGCGATGACGGTCCAGCAGGTCCGCCGCTCCGGTTTGGGCCACTTCCCGCACCAGGTGCGAGGGAGTCAGGACCACGGGGCAAAGGGCGGTGGCCGACCCATCGTCCAGACCCTGCCACCAGTGGGACACGCCGAAGTGGGCGGCGGCTCCCAGGGTCTCTACACCCGGATCGACCTCCTCCAAATGCCGACGCATACCCTCCTCCCGATCGTCCATGCAGAAAACCAGTTGCGCGGAGGGGCGACGGTGCCGGTTGTTCCAGCGCCCCCGGCCCTGATTATTGACGAGGGCGTTAAAAATCTGGTCCCGGTAATGATTCTCGAAGGCCCGCAGCCAGATGAAGCCAGAGGTCCCTTCATCCAGGCGATCAAGGCACTGGAAGATTAGGGGCAGCCGGGCCGGGTCCAGATCCCGCAGGGCCGCGCCCGACATACCCAGATGCTGGGCCAGCCGGAAGAGGGGCCAGGCGCGATGAAAGAGATCCCGGCCCAGCCGCACCGCCGCGGGGCTCCAACGCCAGGCCCAGATGAGTTGGGCCAGTGGGTGCCAATGCTCGGGCCGGGCCTGTTCCAGCGTATCCTGACGGGACCTTACCAGGCGCTGGGCACGGCTGGCCAGATATTCCGGCAGGGGCCCGCTAAACAGGGACCAGCGCACCAGGAATTCCGCGGGGTGGTTGCCGAAATGCTCGCTCAGGGCACCGAGGTTGGGCGCTATCTCCCACTCCTCGGCGCAGAGGCGCCGGCTGTAGAGGCGCTCCAGGATGAGGCGCACCGCCAGATAGTCCAGCATGCCCACCGGCTGACCCCAGTCCTTATAGCCCGGATGACGGTGGCGCCACAGCCAGATGCCGGACCAGCCGGGTAACTCCAGGGCCAGGCGCTCCAAATAGCCGGGCCAATGGTCCGGGGGTAGGCCCAAACACTCCAGTTCCGCTATCAGGGCCTCCAGGGGGTCCTCGGGCAGGTCGTCGAGGTCCCGGGTCCAGTCCTCCAGCCCCAGCAGCCGCCAGCCCGGGTTGATCCGGGCCAGTTCCCGCCAGCAGGCATAAAACCCCGCCTCCCGGTGGGCCGCATGCCAGGCGGCCAGGCCCTGGTCGAGGAAGTTGGCCAGTTGTCGGATGAGGTAGGGACGGATTTCATCCAGCAGATCCCGGCCCGTCAGAAGTCTCAGGAGGCCGGTCAAGGTGAGGTCCTGGCCAATGCGGCCGAGCAGGGCCTTGAGTTCGTCCCGCGCCAGGCGGCTGATGCGCCGTTGTAGCAGGTGATGGGCGCCCTCGCTGGCCCCCTCTCCCTGCAGCTCCGCCTGCATGGCCTCCAGGCGTTCCGGGGTCAGGTCCACCAGTTCCTCGGGGTGGAGCCGGTACCAGCTCAAGTCCAGTCGTTCCAGGCAGGCGCTCCAGAGGTCGGCGATGCTCTCGTCCTCCCCCAGGCCACTGGCGGCCAGCAGCCGGGCGCGCACCTCCGGGGGGACATCCGCCTGGAAACGCTCGAGGGCGCCCATCTCCTCGAGTTCCCAGGCCAACTGGTTATTGGCGATGGGCTCCAGGGGGTAAAGCAGGGCCAGCAGGTAGATGTCGTGGCGTCTGACCGGACCCGTCGGGGTCGTGAAGAGGTGTTCGCCAGAAGCCAAGGCCGTTTCCCCGTCCAGGACCTGCACCAGATCCCGCCGCTCGATGCGGCCCCGACGATAGTAGGCGCGGAATTGCTCGGGGCTTAGGTAGCCCGCGGCGCCGTTCAGGCGATGTGCCTGGGCAAGGGCCTCGGGAAAAGGCAGATGCTGGAAGCCGTGAAGGGTATTGTGGTGGACAAAATCCTGGAGCGGGGCCTGACCGGGCAGGACGTGATCCAAATGCGCGATAGCGGCCAGGATTCGCGCGCGGTTGTCGGTCTCGGGCTCCGCCATGGGCGCTGGACTTGGATGGGACAAGGTGCGATCCCCTTCAGGAGGCCGCGAGGACGGCGCCGAAACGGGCGACGCTGGCCCCCACAAGCTGGAGGATGGCGGCGGGAAAGAGGCCCAGCAGCAGGAAACCGGCCGTGAGCACGCCGGCGGCCAGTAATTCCGTGGGACCCAGGTCCGGCACCCCCGCCATCTCCGGCCGCACGGGCCCCGTGAAGAGGCGTCCCACGGTGCGGATGGCGTAGGCGGCGCTGATGAGGACGCCCAGGCTCAGAATCGCCACCCAGCCACCCCAGACCTGGAAGCCGCCGATCAGGGCATGGAGCTCGGCGATGAAACCCGCCGTCCCCGGCAGGCCGACGGCGGCGACGAAGGCGAGGATGGTAAAGAAGGCAAAACGCGGCATGACCCGCACCAGGGAGCTGTAATGGCCGATCTCCCGAGTGTGGGTGCGCTCGTATAGCAGGCCGATGAGCAGAAAGAGGGCCCCCGCCACCAGCCCGTGGGCCACCATCTGCAGCAAGGCCCCGGTGAGACCGGCAACGTTGAGGGCGGCAATGCCCAGCAGCACCACCCCCATGTGGCTCACCGAGGAATAGGCTACCATGGCCTTGAGATCCGTCTGGCGCCAGGCCAGCAGGCCGCCATAGATGAGGCTGATCATGGCCAGGACCACCAGCAGGGTCTGGAGCGCCATCACTGCCTCCGGCAACATCTGGGCAGCCCGGATCAGGCCATAGGAGCCCATCTTGAGCAGGATGCCCGAGAGCAGGATGGAGACCGGGCTCGGGGCCTCGACGTGTGCCAGGGGCAGCCAGCCGTGGATGGGGAAGATGGGCATCTTGACCCCGAAGCCGACGAGCAGACCCAGGAAGATCAGGACCTGGGTCTCCCGGTTCAGACTCGGCCCGCCCGCGGCCAGGTCCGCCATGGCGAAGGAATGGACGCCCACGGCATCGAAGACCACCAGCAGGGCGATCAGCATGAAGACGGAGCCACCCATGGTATAGAGGACAAAGTTCAGCGCCGCGCCATGGCGGTTCTTGCCGCCCCAGCCGTCGATGAGAAAGAAGAGGGGGATCAGGACCAGTTCCCAAAATACGTAGAAGATGGACCAGTCCTGGGCCATAAAGACGCCGAGGGTGGCCGATTCCAGGATCAGCATCAGGGCATAGTAGCCCTTGACCCGCTCCCGGATACCGCGCGAGGCCAGGAGGGCGACCAGGCACAGCAGGGTTGCCAGCAACACCATGGGCAAGGAAAAACCATCCAGCCCCAAGGCAATGGCCGTGCCCATGCGGGGATTCCAGCTATAGCGCTCGAACCACTGGACGCCTTCCGCCCGGGCGTCGAACCATCCCAGCAGACCCCAGGCCAGGACCAGGGTCAGGAGGGCGACCAGGATGGCGGTCCAGCGGATGAGGGCAACGCGGCCACCCGGCAGCAAGCCCACCAGCAGGGCGCCGACGACCGGGAACAGCAGCAGGATGCTGAGGACGGGGATGGAGTTCATCCTGGCAACCCGGTGAGGCGGCGTCGCGGTGATGCCAGCGGCATGGCGGACCGGGCGGGCATCAGACCGCCGCGGCCCCTTGGCGGATGTAGGCCAGTGCCCGGTCGATGCGGCGCAAGGTCGCCTCCTTGCCGACCAGGTTCAGGGTGATGTCGATGCCCGGCGAGGCCGCGCGGCCAACGACGGCGACACGCAGGGGCTGGGCGACCTTGCCCAGATTCAGCCCCAGTTCCTCGGCCACCCGGTGCACCGTATGTTCCAGAGTCACCGGCTCCCAGTCCGCCAGGGCCAACATGTCCAGGCGGTCGCGCAGGCGCTCCAGGGGTTCCGCCGCCACCGGGCGCAAGTGCTTCTTGGCCGCGCCCTCTTCGTAATCGTCGAAATCCCGATAGACGAAGGCGCTGATGCGCGCCAGTTCCACCAGGGTCTTGGCCCTAGCGGCCTGGGCCGCGACGACGGCCGTTAGGTCGGCGCCCACGGCGGGATCGATCCCCAGATCCCCCAGATGGGGCCGCAGCAGGTGGGCGATGCGCCTGGGATCGGCATGTTGGATGTAATGCTGGTTGAGCCAGTCCAGTTTGTCGGTGTTGAAGGCTGCGGCCGCCTTATTGACCTGGCTGATATCAAAGAGCTCGACCATTTTCTCCAGGGAGAAGATCTCCAGATCGCCATGGGACCAGCCCAGGCGCACCAGGTAATTGAGCAGGGCCTCGGGCAGATAGCCCTGGTCCCGGTAGGCCACCACGCTGACGGCGCCATGGCGCTTGGACAGGCGCGAGCCATCGTCGCCCAGGATCATGGGGACATGGGCGTAATGCGGCGGCTCCTTGCCCAAGGCGCGCAGGATATTGATCTGACGCGGGGTGTTAT
>JBGAUK010000040.1:0-27417 GCA_044228695.1 Chromatiaceae bacterium
GTTACCGACTCCCGCTGGACGACCAAGAGTCATAACATGGGTCGGGAATAACCCCTCGCCCCAACCCGCGCCATCCAGCCAGACCGGTCCGAGGGCCTAACCCTTTTCGGCTTCGTCCAAGGCCGACCTCAGGGCGCTAAAAATGAGACGACTCGCCTCCTTCTCATCAAGTTCCGGCACCTCCCAAGACATGATGCGGCAGTACTTACCGACCAGATGACGCACATCGCCCACCAGTTCCTTGTTATATTTTGCGATTTCGATTTGCTCAAGTCCGGACATGGGGTTTCTCCTCTCGGATTAGTTGCGGCGCCGAGGCAATCGGCGCCAAGGGTAGTGGGCCGCCAGCGCATGGGGATACCGATATTAAAGCAGGTCAAGGCCTGCCCGCGATAATTTTCCTTGCGGATTTTCCTGTCAAAGCCACTGAATCACAATAGGGATGGTACTCCTTGCCCGTACAAGACATCTCTCCCGTCTGAAGCTGATCCATCCAACCGGCTCGCCCACGCCCGATCGTGTTAATGTTCGGGTTGTTCAATCATCCCCCGCGGGGCCAGTAGTTCCCGTATTCCGCTAGGCCTTATAGCTCTAGCCTCCTTCCCATACTATTTGGAGTTGGTACATGATCAACCGCCGTGAATTGTTTACCTCCGCCCTGGCGGGGCTGGCCTTATTGGTGAGTAACGCGACCCTGGCCGAAACCCCTAAAAAGCCATCTGGCACCGTGAGCATCGACGAGACCCAGATTGCCTTTATCGTCGGCGGCAGCTTCGGCAAGGGCGAACTCAAATTCGAGGGCAAGAAACATGACTTCAAGATCAACGGCATCAGCGCCGGCGCCAATTTTGGGGCCTCCAAGATCTCGGCGGTGGGCGAGGTGTACGACCTGAAAAAGCTGGCTGATTTCCCCGGTACCTATGTGCAGTTGGAAGGCGCCATCACCCTCGCCGGCGGCGTCGGTGGCACTGTCCTCAAAAACCAGAATGGCGTCATCATGCGCCTCCAGTCCACCTCCCAGGGGCTGCAATTCAACCTGAGTTCCAGCGGCGTGACGGTCAAGATGGAGCCGTAATTCAGGCACATTCCCACCAGGGTCCGGCTAGCCCCCTTAACCACGGGGGCTCGTCCTCCCTACCCTGACCCCGCGAATCCCCTGGCTATCCGGTCAACAGGAAAGACACCCATGGCGGAGACCCCCCTCCCTCCCGCAGGTAAATCCTTGACAAGCGGACGCGAAGCCGTGGATCGGGCGGTGGAGATCGCGATCCGCATTAGCCTTCTGGCCTTATGGATTTCCTTATGCTTCGCGATCATGCGGCCCTTCCTGGCGCCCCTTGCCTGGGGCATCATCATTGCCATCGCCGTCCACCCAGGCTACCAGGCCTTGCTCAGCCTCGTGGGCAACCGCCGGGTCACCGCCTCTGTCCTCTTCATCCTGATCGCACTCCTGGTGCTCATCGTGCCAATTGTCATGCTGAGCGGAACCCTGGTCCAGGGCGCCGAGAGTCTGGCCCGTGGTTTCGAGGCCGGTAAATTGATCATCCCACCCGCCCCGGACCTGACCTACATTCCCTTGGTGGGGCCCGATATTGAAGACTTTTGGAAAACGGCGTCATCAAACCTGGAAGACGCTCTGCGCATGATCGAGCCCCAACTGCGGATGCTGGGCGAATGGGCCCTCGGCTTCGCCAAGGACGCGGGCATGAGCATCCTGCATTTCATCTTCGCCATCTTCATCGCCGCGGTCTTTCTGGCCAAGAGCCAAGAGGCCGGCAACTTGGTCCACAGCATCGCCCTGCGTCTGGCGGGCAGTCATGGCTTCAGGTTCGCCCAATTGTCCCGGGCCGTGGTACGCAGCGTGTTCCGTGGCATCCTGGGCGTGGCCATGATTCAAGCGACGCTGGCGGGTCTGGGCATGTTGGCCGCCGGCGTGCCGGCCGCCGGCCTGTGGGCCCTGATCGGCCTGGTGCTGAGCACCATCCAACTGGGTGTCTTCCCGGTCATGTTGCCCGCCGCCATTTATCTCTTCTACACCGCCAGCACCACCACGGCGGTGCTCTTCCTGATCTGGACCCTCTTCGTCGGCACCATCGACAACATTCTCAAGCCCATACTGCTGGGACAGGGTATCTCGGTGCCCATGCCCGTTATCTTCATCGGGGCCATCGGTGGCTTCATCGGCCAGGGCATCATCGGCCTCTTCGTGGGAGCCGTGGTGCTGGTACTCGGCTACGAACTGCTGCTGGCCTGGTTGAGTGAGGAGCGACCAGAGGCCGCAACCGGAACAGATCTCAAAGCCGGGGCCGAACCTGAATCCAAAGCCGACGCCTTGATCCCTCAAGGCGCTCAGCCTGATCGAGCCCTCAGAAACTAACCCGCGGAACCAAAGGCCACCTGGCAGACGGCATTGACCAATTGGGCGTTGGCGGCGGTCTGGGGCACCTGGCCATTGAGCAGGCCCTGATGGCAATTCACTGCCCCCTGCAGGTTCGCACCCCCGGAGATCGCGTAAGAGAAGCTGGCGCCCTGGGTCCCCACCGCCTCCACCGAGCCATAGTTGAGCTGATAGTCGCTCTGCGGCACGACGATGATAGTGGACTGTTGGGCAGCGGCATTATTCACCAACTCGGTGATGGCTACCCCCGTCGCCAGGCCCGCCAGCCCCCAGGCGGCCGCGCTGCCCCCCCACCAACCCCAACTGGTCGGTGCCCACCGATACCAACCCGCATTCCAGGGACGATGCGCCCAATAGCCACCATTGGACCAATTGGGGTGCCAGCCGTTATAGGGCCGGTTGTAGAAATTGTGATCGGCATTGATATTGTGCTGATCATTAACGGTGACATTGTGCTGATCGATTTTATCGCCACCCCACTGAGGACGCGCGTCATCGCCAAACATGGGATGTGAACCGCGATAACCCCCCATGTCATCGCCGCCAAAGTGATAGCCGCCACGATCCAAGCCACCACCGCCCATGCCACGAAAGCCACCGCCACCAAAATCCCGCGCGCTGGCGTTGGCCTGAAAGAGAAGCCCGGACGTCAAGAGAGTGACCGAGAGGGTTGTGATGACGGCCCCAAAGGAGGGGCGCGCGGAGCACTGGATCATGATGATGTCTCGCTTTAGTGAGAAGGGGGTAACTATCGACCGCGACCGCCCATCAAGGCGCCAGGGCCAACAGACGGTACTTGGGCATTCTATCCCGCCCCTATAAAAAAAACTCTCTCTCGCCCCTATTCAAGCGCCCATGTTTGGCGGCAGCCAGTCGTGGGAAATCAACAACCGCTTCTTGACTGCCCGGCGGGCTCATCCTTTTCACCAGGCTGCCATCAGCCTGTTAAACTCAAATCAGAGAGGGGGTCTGGGTAAGCCCGCCAGCCCCTCGTCCTCACCCACGACGCCGCCCGGCCAACCGGGCCGCGCCTCACCAGGAGCAGGAGAACCATTATGGCCATCTGGGTAGTAGTCGCCGACAACAGCCGCGCCCGCTTCTTCACCGCCGAGAAACCCGCCGGCCCCCTCACCGAAACCCAGGACCTCGCCAACCCCGAGGCCCGGCTGCATGAGGGTGATCTGGTCTCCGACAAGACCGGCCGCGATCGCAACCCCAGCAGCGGCACCGCCCACGGCGTGGGCGCCGATGCCTCCCACAAGCAGGAGGGCGCGGACCGCTTCGCCCTCGCCATCTGCGAGGAACTGGACGCCGCCCGCGCCGCCGGCACCTGCCACAAGCTCTATATCCTGGCGGCGCCGGCCTTTCTTGGCCTCTTGCGCAGGCACCAATCCGCCGCTCTCAAGCAATGTATCGCGGCAGAACTCGACAAGAACCTGGCAGCCCACGACCTGGCCAGCATCCGCAAGTACCTGCCCGAGTACCTCTAGCCCCCCCGAGGCCCGCCCCTTATGGGCCGCCTTCCAAGCCCATAAGGGGCGGCCTCACTGGATGACATGCCGTGGAACCCAGCATCACCCTGAAGGCCGCGGATCTTTACCAGCCCTGCGACCTCGCCGGCCTAGACTTTGCCGACACAAGTGAACTCGAACCCCTGGCCCCCGGCCTGGGTCAGGAACGGGCGCTCGAGGCCATTGATCTGGGGGTGAACATCCCCCACCGGGGCTACAACCTCTATCTGATGGGATCGGGCGGCCTCGGCAAGCACGCCCTCATCAAAGGTTTCCTAGAGCAGCGCCGCCGCGAGTCCCCGGCCCCGGACGACTGGTGTTACATTGCTGACTTCAACAACCCCCAACGCCCCTACGCCCTGCGCCTGCCCCCGGGGCGTGGTCGCCACCTGCGCGCCGACCTGTCTCAACTGGTGGAGGACCTGCTCAACGCCGTACCCGCCGCCTTCCAGGGCGAGGAATACCTGCGCCGCGCCGAGGAGATCCAAAGGGAATTCAAGTCTCGCGAGGAAGATGCCGCCACCGCCATCGGTCACCAGGCCAAGGAGCGAGGCATCGCCCTCCTCCACACCCCCACCGGCTACACCCTGGCGCCGATGCGTGATGGCCACATCCTGGCCCCCGAGGATTTCAATGCCCTGCCCGAGGAGGAGCGGGAACATATCGGCGAGGTCATCGAGGAATTGCGCGAGGCCCTGCAACAAACCCTGAGCCAGGTCCCCCTCTGGCAGAAAGAGATGCGCGGGCGCTTCAAGATCCTCAATCAGGAGACCATGGCAGGCACGGTCACCGCCCTGATGGGCCAATTAGCGGCGGATTACGCCGACCTGCCAGCGGTCCATGACTATCTGGCCGCCGCCCGTAAGGACATGATCGAGCACGGCGACCTCTTCCGCCAAGGCGACGGCGAGGAGGGGCGGGCGCCCCGGCCGGACGATCCCCCCTTCACCCGCTACCGGGTCAACCTGCTGGTGGACAACGCCGAAATCCGCGGCGCCCCCGTCGTCCACGAGGATAACCCCAGCTACCTCAACCTCATCGGGCGCATCGAGCACATCGCCCATCAGGGGACCCTGTCCACCGACTTCACCCTGATCAAGGCCGGGGCCCTGCACCACGCCAACGGCGGCTACCTCATCCTCGACGCCCTGCGCCTGCTCGCCAACCCCTTCGCCTGGGACGCCCTCAAGCGGGTGCTGCGCGCCGGGGAGATCCGGATCGAATCCCTGGAGCGGGTGTTGAGCCTGGCCGGCACCACCTCCCTGGAACCCGAAACCATCCCGGTCGAGGTCAAGGTCGTCCTGGTGGGCGAGCGCCTGCTCTACTACCTGCTGGACGCCTACGACCCCGACTTCGCCCAACTCTTCAAGGTCGCCGCCGACTTCGCCGAGGAGATGCCCCGCCAGCCCGGGCAGGACCCCATCTACGCCCGCCTGATCGCCACCCTCCAGCGCCAGGAGCGCCTGCTGCCCCTGACCCCCGATGGCGTTGCCCGCGTCATCGAGCAGGCGGCGCGGCGGGTCGCCGACCGGGAGCGCATCTCGATGCATGTCGGCGGCCTCCTCGACCTGCTGCGGGAGTCCGACCACCTGGCCCGCCGCGAACGCCTGGAGCGCATCGGCGAGGTCCAGGTCGAGGGCGCCATCGCCGCCCGCCGTCGGCGCCTGGGGCAGCTGCGCGAGCGCCTGCAGGAGGAGATACTGCGCGGCACCCTCCTCATCGACACCAAGGGTTCCCAGCTCGGTCAGGTCAACGGCCTGTCCGTCATCGCCCTTGGTGATCACGCCTTTGGCACCCCCACCCGCATCAGCGCCACCGCTCGCCTCGGTCAGGGCGAAGTCGTCGACATCCAGCGCGAGGTCGAACAGGCAGGCCCCATCCACTCCAAGGGCGTCCTCATCCTCGCGGGCTACCTGGGCCGCCGCTACGCCCGCTTCCAGCCCCTCTGCCTATCCGCCAGCCTGGTCTTCGAGCAGACCTACGGCCTGGTCGAGGGAGACAGCGCCTCGGTGGCGGAACTCTGCGCCCTGCTTTCCGCCATCGGGGATATCCCCCTCAAGCAGGCCCTGGCCATCACCGGCTCCGTCAACCAGCACGGCGAGGTCCAGGCCATCGGCGGCGTCAACGAAAAGATCGAGGGCTTCTTTGACATCTGTCAGGCCCGCGGCCTCACGGGCGAGGAGGGCGTCATCATCCCCCAGGCCAACCGTAAGCACCTGATGCTCAGCAAGGCGGTACGCGCGGCCGTGGCGCGCGGCGACTTTCGCGTCCACGCCGTCGCCCATGTGGATCAGGCCCTGGAACTCTTAACCGGCCAGGCCGCCGGCCTGCCCGACCAGGATGGTCTCTATCCCACCGACAGTATCAACGGCCAGATCCAGGAGCGCCTCGCGACCTTCTTCGCCGTGCGCCAGCAGCTCAATCGGAACCGGGAGGAGGATAACGACTAACGCTCATCAGGGGTCTCGCCACCCCCCTGATGATGAACAACACTTTGGGATGCTGTCACCCTAAGGGGGTATCTTGTCGCCAAGGCCCAGACTCGAGGCGTTTAGGGAGCTGGGTGGAGATCAGCACAGCGCCAGTGCCGGTGCCGGTGCGCGCCCGGCGGGGAAGATGGGTGCGCGACCCGGCTTGCTTCTGCCGGCCAGGTCTCAGCGGGGCCGTTTCACCGCGATGACATCCGGGATCTGGCGCAGCCTGGACTGGATAGTCTCGAGTTGGTCCATGTCCCTGACCTCGGCGGTAAAGCGCATGGTGGCCCGGTCGCTGGTGCGGTCCGTGCTGGTATTGACACCCAGGAGAGTGAGATCGGCCTCGGAGAAGACGGCGGAGATATCGCGCAACAGGCCCTTACGGTCGGCGGCAACGATAATGAGATCCACGGGATAGGCGTCCTCGGGACTGGCCTCGGCCCAGGCCACCTCCATCAGCCGGGCCGGCTCGGTGGCGATGAGCTGCCGCAGGTTGTCGCAATCACGGCGGTGGATGGTGAGGCCCCGCCCGCGGGTGATATAGCCGACGATGGCATCCCCCGGCACTGGCTTGCAGCAATGACCCATGTGGGTCATGAGGTCATCGATACCCTCGGCCACCACCTCCTGGCGCCCCCGGCCGGGGCGATGCGGCACCTTGCGTCGCCGGTCACGCCGCTGGGTGACCAAGTCCTCGGGTTCCAGTTCCACCCGGTCCTTTTCGGCCGGTCCCGCCAAATCGCCCAACTGGCGGGCGACCTGCCCCGCCGGCACATCGCCCCGCCCAATGGCGGCGAGCAAGTCATCGCCCTTATGGAAGTTGCACTTGTGGGCGATGGGGTCGAGCTGCAGCCGGACCTCGACGCCCAGGCGCGCCAGCTCCTTTTCGAGCAGGGCGCGACCCTCCGCGACATAGCGGTCATAATCCTGCTGTTTGAACCAGAGCCGTACCCGGTTGCGCGCCCGCGCGGTCTTGAGATAGCCCTGATGAATGCTGAGCCAGTCGCGGCTCGGGGTGGCGTTCTTTTGGGTGATGATCTCGACCGTCTGGCCGCTACGCAGAGTCTGGTTGAGCGGGACGATACGACCATCGACCTTGGCGCCCCGACAGCGATTGCCGATCTCGGAATGGATGGCATAGGCAAAATCCAGGGGCGTGGCGCCGCGCGGCAGATCAATGACCTTGGATTGGGGCGTGAGCACATAGACATGGGCGGGCTCGAACTCGGACTTGAAACGTTCGAGAAAATCCCCGTCGTCCTCGCCCTCGTTCAGCAGCTCCATCCATTGCCGCATCCAGACCAGGCGGTTCTGGAAGGCGGTATCCGCGCCCTTACTCTCCTTATAGGCCCAATGGGCGGCCACGCCCAGCTCGGCGTGACGATGCATGTCCCAGGTGCGGATCTGCACCTCCAGGGACTTGTCCCCGGGCCCCACCACCGCCGTGTGCAGGGATTGATACATGTTGCCCTTTGGGGTGGCGATGTAGTCGTCGAACTCCTTGGGAATATGCCGCCAGAGACCATGGACCAGGCCCAAGGCGGCATAGCAATCCGCAATGCTGTCGACCAGGATCCGCACCGCCCGCAGGTCGAAGATCTGCTCCATATCCACGCCCTTGCGCTGCATCTTGCGCCAGATGCTATGGATATGCTTGGGTCGTCCGGTGATGTCGGCACGCACCCCGGCCTCGGCGAACTTCGACCTGAGCAGGGCGATGACGTGGGCGATGTAGGCCTCGCGCTCCACGCGCTTGTCGCCCAGAAGTTGGGCGATGCGCCGGTAGGCTTCCGGTTCCAGGTAGCGGAGGGCCAGATCCTCCAACTCCCACTTGACCTGCCAGACGCCCAACCGGTTGGCCAGGGGGGCATGCACCCGCCGGGTATCGGTGGCCAGCTTGCGCCGCCGCGTCTCATCCAGGTCCTTGATACTTCGCATGAGATGCAGGCGTTCCGCCAGCACGACCAGGACGACGCGCACGTCCTCGGCGATGCCGAGCAGCAGGCGGCGCAGGTTTTCCTCATGCCGGTCCTGCTCCTTGGCGGCGATGACCGCCTCGACGTTGGCGAGTTGGCCGATGCGGCGCAAATCACCCACCATGCGGCCGATGCCAGCGCCGAAGCGCTGGGACAGACCCGTCTCGGTCATGTCGCCCGCTTCCAGGCAGCCGTTGAGCAGGGCGGCGATCAGGGTGTCGGCGTCCTGGCGCATCCCCGCCAGGATGTCGGCGGTGGCCAGGCGGTAGCGGACCTGGGTCTCCCCCGTCTCCAGGGTTTGGCGGCCCCGGCAGCCCAACAGGAGGGCGCAGGCGTCGCGGAGGCGGGCCCGGTCCCCCTCGCCGTATTGTTCCGGAAGCGCCGCGAGCCAGTGTTCGATGGCCGCCGCATCGTCCGCGGGGTCCTCGGGAAGGTTGTAAACCGGTGTTACCATGGGGTCAGCCTAGGGCATGGGGGAGGGGTGGGCCATGCCGGCCCCCAGCACAGTGGCGCGCGCGGCTAAGGCCTGACACCGCCCAGAGCCAAGGGCCGCGCCCTGGAGGAACCGAGGGCCGCCCACCGCAGCTTAATCAAGCACATGACTCACCAGCCCGTCCGCCAGCTTGGGCTCGAACCAGGTGGATTTGGGAGGCATCACCTCGCCGGCGTCGGCGACGGCCATGAGTTCCGTCATGCGCGTGGGGAACAGGGAGAAGGCCACGCGATACTGACCCTCGTCCACGGGCCGGGCCAGGCCCTCCAGGCCCCGGATACCACCAACGAAGTTGATTCGCTCATCCCGCCGGGGATCGATGATGCCCAGGATGGGCTCGATCAGATTATCCTGGAGCAAGCTGACGTCGAGTCGGCCCACAGGGTCGTCCCAGGGGATGCGCCCGGGGTCCAGGGTCAGCCGATACCAGGCGCCATCCAGGTACATGCCGAACTCAGAAGTCCTGGCGGGCTTGACCGGCGTGGGGCTGGGCTCGACACAAAAAGGCACCGCCACCCGACTCAGGAACTCCTCCTTGTCCAGGCCGTGCAAGTCCTTGACCAGCCGGTTGTAGTCCATGATTTGCATCTGGTTGTGGGGGAAGACGACGGCCAGGAAATAGTTGTAAGCCTTCTTGTCGCCATATCCCGCATCCGCAGCCTTGCGCGCCGCCGCCACCCGGGAGGCAGCGGCGGAACGATGATGACCGTCGGCCACATAGAGGGCGGGCAAGGCCTCGAAGGCCGCCGACAGCAGCCGGATGAGGCCCTCGTCGGCCACCACCCAAATCTCGTGACGGACCTGGCCCGCGGCGCGGGTGTCCACCACCGGGGGCTGCCGGCTGACGGCGATCAGGAGGTCGTCGATACTGGGAGTAGCGCGATAGACCAGAAAGACGGGGCCCGTCTGGGCATCCAGGGCATCGATCTGCCGTACCCGGTCGTCTTCCTTCACGGGCCGGGTAAATTCGTGCTTCTTGATGCGATCCGCGTCATAGGCCGCCACCGAGGCGGCGGCGACCAGGCCCGTCTGGACGTGCTCGCCCATGGTCAGGCGATAGACGTAGTAACAGGGCGTCGGATCCCGCTCAAGGACGCCCTCCGCCAGCATGCGCTCCAGGTTTTCCCGCGCCTTGGCATAGACCTCCGGGGCATAGGGGTCCGTATCCGGCGGCAGATCTACCTCGGGCCGGGAGATATGGAGGAAGCTCCAAGGCCGCCCCGCCACCATGGCGCGGGCCTCGTCGGCACTCATCACATCATAGGGGGGCGCGGCCACCTCCGCCGCGCGGCCAGGGGCCGGGCGCAGTCCGGCGAAGGGCTTGATCAAGGGCATGGTGGGCAAGTTTCCAGGTTGGAGTGAAAGCCAGGCGGCGGAAGACCTTAACGGGGTGGCGGGGCGTAGAGGAGACCGCCATCGTTCCAGAGGGCGTTATAGCCCCGCTTGATCATGAGGGGCGACTGGGCGCCCAGGTTGCGCTCATAGATCTCGCCGTAATTGCCGACCTGGCCGATGACGCGGATGACCCAGTCCTTGTCCAGGCCCAGGGCCTTGGCGACCTTGCCCTCCACATCCAGCAGCAGGCGGGTATCGCCGGCCTTGGCGTCCTCCTGGGCCCGTTTCACATTCCGGGAGTCGATGCCCAGTTCCTCGGCATCGATCAGGACAAAGAGGGTCCAGCGCACGATATCGAACCAGCGGCTATCGCCCTCGCGCACGACGGGGCTCAGGGGCTCCTTGGAGATCACCTCGGGCAGGACCCGGTGATCGCGCCCCGCCGCCATGGCCACGCGCAGGCCGTGGAGTTGGGTGTGATCGCTGGTCAGGACCTGACACTCGCCCGCCAGATAGGCCTTGCTCGCGGCCTTCATGTCGGGGAAGAGACGCAGATCGAGGTCCATGCGATGCCGGTCGAAATAGCGGCGGGCATGGTCGGCGCTGGTGGAGCCGGTCAGGGCGCACACCGACTTGCCATCCAGTTCGAGAGCACTGAGGGTGCCTGTGTCGCGCCGGGTCATGAACCCCTGGCCATCGAAGAGGAGCACGCCGACAAAAGTCACCCCCTCGGCGGAGTCACGCTCCAGATTCCAGCTCAGGTTGCGCGAGATGAGATCGACCTGCCCCTTGGCCAGGGCGCCCAGGGCCTCGGCCACGGTCAGGGGCACGAACTCCACCTTGTCCTTGGCGCCCAGGGTCGCCGCCGCGACGGCGCGGCAGAAATCCACGTCGATGCCACTCCAATGCCCGGCGGCGTCCTTGAGGGACAGCCCCGGGGCCTCGCCATTGACGCCGCACTTGACCTTGCCACGGGCCTTGACGTTTTCCAGAGTGCCCGCCGCCAGGGCCTGGCACAGGGCGCCGGCGAGCAGAATGCCGGTCACCCACTTGGCTGCTTGTCTCATCGAGATTCTCCTGTCCGAAAGGGGGGTTACCAGCGCATCAGGACCCACTGGGGCACCCGGGTGACGGCGGGCCCGGAGCCACTGTTCCAGGACAGGTCGCCCGATCCGTCCTGGTCAGTCAGATAATAGGGCGCGCCCACGCTCGGGGTGATCCTGACCTTATAGAGGCGACCATTGATGCGGTACTCCTGCACGGTCCGGTTCTGGTGCTCACGTAGGGTCACGTCGGGAGCCAGATCGGACTCGTGGACACTCAGATCAAGCCCATCGATTTGACTGGCTAGGACCAGCGGGGTCAGGAGCAGGCCCAAGGCCGGCAAGGGCTGGGCAAGGAGGCGGAAATGGGGCATGGTCGGCGCGGCCCTGGGGTTTAAATTCGAGGCTATGGTACCAGGAAGGGTGCGACCATGCGCCTGGCTAGGCCAGAGGGCGCACGGGGTTCCCGCTTCATGTGGCGGGGGCATCCGTGGCGATGGCCTTGCGCTCGGCATATTCGGTCTTGGAGCCGGTTTCATCCCAGGCGAAGGTACAGTCCAGATGGGCCAGCACGGCAACCAGCCCCCCCTCGCCTTCCTCGATCATCACCGTCAGGGGGGGACGGCTACCAAAGCGCCGATTGCCGCGCTTGATCCAGAGGGAACGCATCTCCGGATTGCGCGGGAAATAAGTGCCCAGGGCCTGCTCGATCCTCGTCAGATAACCCAGGCGGCGGTTGACCAGGGCATCGTCCGGGAAGGCCTCCTGGTCAACAAAGCGCGCCACATGACGGGCCTTGACCGTGGCGGGCAGGGCGAGCAGGGCCAGAATATCGCTCGCCCCCAGCCCCCAGTCGCCACAGAGGGCCATGATGTGGCGGGTGATGGACAGGCGTTCCTCGGGGGTCAGAGGTAGGGAAGAGGACGGGACTTGGGTCATGGTGAATTCCGGATTGGTAGAGGGGCGAAGCTGGCCGCGAATTCGCCAACTTTGCGGGCAAGGACCGCCATTTCAAGCCGGCGCGCCAGGCTCAGCGCGATACGCGCTGGATGCGCATTACCTTCGGGACCTGCCGCAGGCGCCGCATGATGCGGGCCAGATTTTGGCGATCACGGACCGAGAGGAGAAAATCCAACCGGATGTTGTGGCCATCCTTTTCCCGCGACTGGACATTCTCGATGTTGGAACCCAGTTCGGCGATGGCGGCGGCCAGGCTGGCCAGCACCCCACGCTGGTTGCCAACATCGACCCGGATCTCCGTGTAGAAATCTCCCGCCGGTTGACTGGACCACTCCAGGTCAAGCCACTGGTCTTTATGTTGTTGAAAATCTCCGAGGTTTCGACATCCCTGCCGGTGGACCACGATGCCCTTGCCGGGGCTGAAGAGTCCGGAGATGGGGTCCCCCGGAATGGGCCGGCAGCAGCGCCCATAAGTGACCACCATGCCCTCGGTGCCCTTGATGGCCAGACGGCGCGCCTGTCTGGGCTCGGCGTCGAGGGGCGCCTCGGCCACTTCCTCGCCCATGAGGCGTCGCGCCACCAGGATCGGCAACCGATTGCCCAGCCCCACCTCCACCAGCAGGGTGGCCAAATCCGGCAGCTTGGCCCGCGCCAGATAGGCCGCCAGATGGCCCTCCGGCAGCCGGTCCAGGTCCAGCCCCTGCCCCGCCAGCTCGGCGTTCAGCAGGCGCCGGCCCAGGGCCTCGGCCTCCTGGCGTTGCAGATTCTTGAGATAGCCGCGGATATTGGCACGGGCCTTGCCTGTCACTACAAAATTCAGCCAGCCGGCGTTGGGCATGGCCCGGGGCGCCGTGATGATCTCCACCGTCTGACCGCTGCGCAAGGCGGTGCGCAGGGGGGCCATGCGCCGGTCGATCCGCGCCGCCACGCAGCGGTTACCCAGACCGGAATGGATGGCGTAGGCAAAATCCACCACCGTGGCCCCGGCGGGTAGCACCTGGATGTCGCCGCGCGGGGTAAAGACATAGACCTCGTCCGGGAAAAGGTCGACCTTGACGTGCTCCAGAAACTCCACCGAGTCGCCCGATCCGCGCTGCATCTCCAGCAGATTCCCCAGCCAATCCGCCGCAAGGTTTTGGGGGCTAGGGCGCTTGGCGCCGGATTTATACATCCAGTGCGCGGCTATGCCACTCTCGGCGTGGCGCTGCATATCCAGGGTGCGTATCTGGATTTCGATGGGAATGCCCTGGGGGCCGAACAGCTGGGTATGCAGGGACTGATAGCCATTATTCTTGGGGATGGCGATATAGTCCTTGAAGCGACCGGGCATGGGCTTGTAGAGGTTATGCACCACCCCGAGGACGCGATAGCAGGTATCGATCCGGTCGACGACGACGCGAAAGCCAAAGACATCCACCACCTCCTCGAAGGGGCGCTGCTTGTCGCGCATCTTGCCGTAAATACCGTAAAGATGTTTCTGGCGGCCCACCACCTCGCCCTGGATACCCTCCTGCTCCAGGCGTTCACGCAGGGCTCTTTCGACATCCGCCACCAGTTCCTTGCGCGCGCCCCGGGCGCGGACGACCGCCCGCTGCAGCAGCAGGCGGCGCCAAGGCCAGCAATGGGCGAAACCCAGTTCCTCCAGTTCTAGGGAGATCTTGCGGATACCCAGACGGTTGGCAATGGGCGCATAGATCTCCAGGGTCTCGCGGGAGATGCGGCGACGCTTCTCCGGGGCCATGATCCCCAGGGTACGCATGTTATGGAGCCGGTCGGCGAGCTTGATGAGGATGACCCGGATGTCCTTGGTCATCGCCAACAACATCTTCTGCAAATTCGCCGCCTGGGCCTCGGCCTTGGAACGAAAGTCCAGTCGCGTCAGCTTGCTGACGCCATCCACCAGCTCGGCGATCTCCTCGTCGAAGAGGGCTGCCACCGTCTCCTTGGAGTGGCCCGTGTCCTCTATCACGTCGTGAAGAATGGCCGCCATCAGGCATTTGTGATCCATGCGCATCTCGGCCAGGATACGCGCCACGGCGATGGGGTGCTGGATGTAGGGCTCACCCGACTTGCGCGTCTGGCCGGCATGGGCCTCGGCCCCGAACTGGAAGGCGCGATAGACCTCGCGGATTTGGTCCGCGCTCAGGTAGGACTCCAGATAGACACAGAGGTCGCCGATCTGGAAGCGCGGCCGATCCGGCGGCGACTCGGCGGGAGGGTTGGCGGCGGGCGATTCAAGTACCTGAGTCATGGGCATGGACCCGAACGGCTGGGTGGTACGGCTGGCGCTGCACCCGGAATCCGATCCCTGACTCGCCAGCGTCTCAGGAATGCTCCTCGGTCCCCAACTCGGCCGCCAGTTCCTCGGCGATCTGCATCTCCAGGGTCCGCTCGGCCCGGCGTTGCTCGCGTTCCACCTCCACGGCGGCGACGGTCTCCTGGGTCAGGACGCCTTCGGCGATCTCCCGCAGGGCCACCACGGTGGGTTTATCGTTTGACCAGGGGATCAGGGGTTCGACGCCATTGGCCAGTTGCCGGGCCCGCTTGGTGGCAAAAATGACCAGATCAAACCGGTTGTCCACATGATCGAGGCAGTCCTCGACAGTAATTCGCGCCATGAGTCTTGTTGCTCCATTTACATCGTAGATCGGTCAGATTACCAAAACCCCGCCCGGAAGGCGAAGGGCCGCATGAGGGCTTTCCCAATTTACCGCCCCCGGCCCACCAGGGCGGACCCGCCATCAGCCGGCCAGCAGGGCCTCGATCATGCCGGGAGCCAGCCCGGCACCATGGGCCAGACGCAAGCGCTCCGCCCGCGCCAGGCAGGCCAGATCGGCAAGCGCCTGATCGAAATCATCATTCACGACCAGATAGTCGTATTCGTCAAAATGGGACATCTCGTCCCGCGCCTGGCGCATGCGCCCGGCGATGACCGCCTCGCTATCCTGGCCGCGCCCCCGCAACCGCTCCGCCAAAACAGGGGAGGAGGGCGGCAGGATAAAGACAGAAACGGCGCCGGGGAAACGCGCCCGCACCTGGCGCGCCCCCTGCCAGTCGATCTCCAGAAGCAAATCCTGGCCCGTGGCCAGGGCCTCGCGGACCTTGGCCTCCGCGGTGCCATAGCGATTGCCGAAGACCTGGGCGTGCTCCAGGAAGGCGCCGGCCGCGATCATGGCCAGAAAGCGCCCCTCATCGATAAAGTGGTAATGGACGCCATCCACCTCGCCCGGCCGGGGCGGACGGGTCGTGTAGGAAATGGCCAGCCCCAGGACGGATTCACGCTCCAGCAGGGCCTTGACCAGACTGGTCTTGCCCGCCCCCGAGGGCGCCGATACGATAAAAAGGATACCTTCGCTCATAAATCCAGTGCCCGGGGAATGGTCAACAGGGGGTAAGGGTGAAGCCGAGGAATGGCCAGCGCCCCAGGGCCATCCCACCGTTACCGGGAAATTAGACCACAAGCGCCCCTCGCGAGCGAGACCAGACCCGAGCATGAGCCCCACCAGGAATCAACCCAGATGCTGACTTGTGCCGACCTGCCCCCCACCCTGCTGCCCGCGCTGCTCGCCCGCTTCGGACTCACCCTGGACTGGATCGCGCCAGGGGACCCCATCCCTGGCAGCTATTGGGGAGAGTCGGAGGCCGGCCTGGTCCGGGACCGCTTGTATGTCCGGGCCGACACCCCGCTGCATTCGGCCCTGCATGAGGCCTGCCATTGGATCTGCATGGACCAGGCCCGCCGGCAAGCCCTGCACACGGACGCCGGCGGCGAGGTGACCGAGGAAAACGGCGTCTGCTATCTCCAGCTCCTGCTTGCCGATGAGCTACCCGGCGTTGGCCGCGAGCGCCTCTGCCGCGATATGGACGACTGGGGCTACAGCTTCCGCCTCGGCGGCGCCCGCCGCTGGTTCCAGGAGGACGCCGAGGATGCCCGCCAATGGCTGCTCCACCAGGGCCTGATCGACACCGTCAGTCGCCCCACCTGGACACCGCGCTCCTAACAGTGCCGCCCCTTGTTTTCCCGCGCCTGCCCTATAATTCGGCGATACGTTTTTTCGAGAGGAGTTTTACCATGACCCAGATCCTCAACCCTCGCCGCCTCCTGGCCGGGCTGGCCTTGCTGGCTCCGGCCCTGGTCCTGGCCTGGGCACCCCCCTATCCTGGGTACGGCCCCCCGCCCCCGTTTCAGGGCGGGGCCCTGCCGGACTTCCCGGCCCCGCCGAACCTGGTGGGTCCCGACAGGCCCGGCTTCCCCCGCGCCGGGGGCCACTTGCGCTTCAACCAGACCGTCACGGCCGAAGGCTATGTCCTCGAAATCCCCCTCGACGGCCTGAAGGCCGAAGACATCCAGGTCCAGATCGACGGCCGCTCCCTCCGCCTCTCCCGCGACACCACCACCCAGAAGACCCGCGAGGAGACCCTCGGCGATGGCCAGGGCTATATGCGCAGCTACAGCTTCTCCAGCGGCCACGCCAGCCAGCGTCTGCCCCTGCCGCCGGACGCCGACGCTGGGGCTCTGCGGCGCGAGGACGGCGCCGAGCAGGTGCGTATCATCATTCCCCGTCGCCAGTACTGAGCTAGACCCCGGAACCCTTCCGAGCCCGATGCCCAGCCCTGGGATGATGCGCGTCAACCTCCAGACCCTGGGCTGCCGGCTCAACGAGGCGGAACTGGAGACCTGGGCACGCCAGTTCCAACAACTCGGCCACCAGATCACCCCCGACGAAACGGGGGCCGATCTGGTGGTGGTCAACACCTGCGCCGTCACCCAGGAGGCGGTCCGCAAGTCCCGCAAGCTGCTGCGGCGCGCCCAGCGCGACAACCCCCGCGCCAAGCTGATCGTCAGTGGCTGCCTGGCCACCCTGGAGACCCAGGCCCTGGCGCTGGAGGCCGGCATTGACCTGCTGATCCCCAACGCGGACAAGGATCGTCTGGTAGCGATCGCCGCCGCCGAACTCGACCTGCCCGCCATGCCCCTCACCGCCATGGCGGCCGAGGCCAATCCCCTCTTCGCCCGCGGCCGCCAGCGCGCCTTCATCAAGGTTCAGGACGGTTGCCGCTACCGCTGCGCCTTCTGCATCGTCACCCTGGCGCGGGGCGAGGAACGCAGTCGCACCATCCCTGAGGTGGTTGACGAGATCAACCGCGCCGCGGCTGCGGGCGTCCGCGAGGCCGTGCTCGCGGGCGTCCACCTCGGTGGCTGGGGCAGCGACCTGGGACTGGGCCTGGACGACCTGATCCGCGCCGTCCTCGCCAAAACCGATATGCCGCGCCTGCGCCTCGGCTCCCTGGAGCCCTGGGAACTGCCCGATGGCCTCTGGGACCTTTTCGCCAATCCCCGCCTCATGCCCCACCTGCACCTGCCCCTGCAAAGCGGCGCTGACAGCGTCCTGCGGCGCATGGCGCGCCGCTGCCGGACCCAGGGGTTCGCCGACCTCGCCCGCGAGGCCCGCGCCCGCGTCCCCGACATCCACCTCACCACCGACATCATCGCCGGCTTCCCCGGCGAGACCGACGCCGAGTGGCGCCAGACCCTGGACTACGTCGCCAGCATCGGCTTTGGTCAGGTCCACATCTTCGCCTACTCCCCCCGCCCCGGTACCAAGGCCGCCAGCCTGCCCGATCAAGTCCCCGCTGAGGTCAAAAAGGCCCGCAGCCGGGAGCTGCACACGCTGGCCCGGCGCATGAAGGCCGAGACCTTCGCCCGCTACCTGGGCCACCAGACCAGCATCCTGCTGGAAGGCCGTCAGGGCAGCGACCCAGACGGCGACCGGTACGGCTACACTCCTCATTATTTGCCCGTGCGCCTGGCCCCCAGCCAGGGGCAAGACCTTACCAACCAGTTGCTGCGGGTCGAACTGACCGCCATCCACCCGGACGGAGACAGCTTGATGGCGACCTTGGTCCCGCCCCACCCACTGCCAGACCACGAAGACGCCAGCGCGAGACCGACCCTGGTGGCGGAACCAGCCCCGGCATGAATAACACCGAGCTCGCGAGGACGGCCGCCAGGATCGCCCAACGCTTTTCCGTGGCCAGCGGCCCCCTGGCGATCGAGCCCCTCGGCCGGGGGCTGATCAATGAGACCTTTCAGGTGACCGCCGGGGCTGAACGCTGGGTATTGCAACGAATCAATGGCCAGGTCTTTCCCGACCCCGCGGGGATCATGGCCAACCTATCCCGCCTCGGGGCGCATCTGGCCCGCCAGGGGGTGGTGGATTTAACCTGGCCGGAGTTGGCGCGGACCCCTGAGGGCGCGACCTGGACCCAAGACGAGACCGGCGCGGTCTGGCGCCTGATGACCTTCATCCCGGCCCAGCCCCTGGAACGGATCGAGGGCGACCCCCAGGCGACGGAGGTGGGGCGCCTGCTGGGGGCCTTTCATCGGGCGGTGGCGGACCTCGACCCCGCGAGCCTGAGGGTAACCCTACCCGGCTTTCATGTGACGCCGGGCTATTTGGAGCCCTTCGACCGGGCGGCGCGGGAGGCGGTCGCAGCCCCCCTGCCCGGGCTGGAGGAGGCGCTGGCCTTCGTAGCGGCGCGGCGAACGGGTTTGGACCTCCTGGAGCAGGCGCGGGCAGCGGGCCAGATACCGGAGCGGCTGGTCCACGGCGATCCCAAGCTGGACAACCTGCTGTTCGACGCCGAGGGCCGGCGAGCCCTGGCCTTGATCGATCTAGATACGGTGCAACCAGGCCTGACCCTGCACGATATCGGCGATTGCCTGCGCTCCTGCTGTAACCGGCTGGGCGAGTCCGCCCGCGAGTCGCGCCTGGGCTTTGACCTCGCGGTTTGCCGCCCCCTACTTCAGGCCTACGCGGACCGGACCCAAGGGCTGCTGGTCCCGGCGGAGGTGGCGCTCCTCTTTCCCGCCATCCGGCTAATTCCTCTTGAATTGGGGTTGCGGTTCCTGACCGACCATCTGCAAGGCGACCGCTGGTTTCGCGTCTCCGCACCCGGTCAGAATCTCGCCAAAGCGCGGATTCAATTCGCGCTGGTAGCGGATATCGAGCGCCAGGAGCGGGAGATTCGGGCCATCATCGCCGCCGCTTTTGGTGGATTCGGCGGCTATTGAGTCTATTCTCTACATCCCGCCCCACTCTTGCGGTAAGATCACCTTCACTTTTCGCGCCGGCCTCGTGGCGGGCGCGGCTGGTTAATGACTGGGGCGCCCTTGCCCTAGGCTGACCGGTTCAGGATAGCAAGTAACGTCCGTCTCTCGGGACGGCAGTGGAGGACATCATGGGCTTGGGTGGCATCAGCATCTGGCAGCTTCTCATCATTCTGGTGATCGTACTGCTGCTCTTCGGGACCAAGCGTCTCAAGGGCATAGGTTCGGATTTGGGTAACGCGGTCAAGGGCTTCAGATCCGCCATGAGCGACCCGGACAAGGAAGCGGAGGAGGAGGCCAAGCGACTGGAGGAGCCCCCTGCGGCCACGCGGACGGCGACGCCGGACCCGGCGGCCAAGGTCGAAGGCAGGGACAAGGTCTGAAGCCCGATTTAATACCGGGGCCGGGGCGGGATCATGTTTGATATTGGTTTTCTGGAATTGGTGCTAGTGGGGGTGGTCGCCCTCCTGGTGGTGGGGCCGGAGCGCCTGCCCAAACTGGCGAGGACCGCCGGGCTCTGGATGGGGCGGGCACGGCGGACCTTGGCGACGGTAAAGGCGGAGATCGACAGCGAACTCAAGGCTGAGGAGCTCAAGGAGATCCTGGCCAAGCAGGCGCGGGAGAATCCGCTGGAGACCCTCATCGAGATGCCCAGCAGTAAGCCGTCGGCAACCACGCCCTCCCCGCCCCAGAACCCAGCGGCGCCCAGCAAGCCGGATTCCACCACCTAGGGACACCCAGGCGCTGGGTCGCCCCGGTGGTTGCCCCTGCCCGCCGGCCTAGCCTCGGCACTGCGGTCCATGCCGAGGCGCCCCGCCCGGCCATGACTTTCTGACTACCACTCATTCGGAAGTAACGACCGCGATGACAGCGCCGGCCTACCATGAAGACCCGGGCCCGGAACAGCCCTTCATGTCGCACCTCGTGGAGCTGCGCGACCGGCTGTTGCACATGGTGATGGCGATCGGGATCGCCCTGGTGGTCCTCTTCCCCTTCGCCAACGACATCTACACCTTCATCGCCGAGCCCATCCGCGCCCAGTTGCCCGAGGGCTCGACCATGATCGCCACCCAAGTGGCCTCGCCCTTCATGACCCCCTTCAAGCTGGCGCTGGTGTCGGCGGTCTTCGTCGCCATGCCCTACCTGCTGTTCCAGATCTGGGGATTCGTGGCCCCGGGCCTCTATCAGCATGAAAAGCGCTTCGCCATGCCCTTGCTGGCCTCCAGCATCTGCCTGTTTTACCTGGGCATGGCCTTCGCCTATTACCTCGTCTTCCCGCTGGTCTTCGCCTTTTTCACGGCCACGACCCCCGAAGGCGTGGCCCAGATGCCGGACATCACCTACTACCTGGACTTTGTCCTCAAGCTCTTTTTTGCCTTCGGGGTCTCCTTCCAGATCCCCATCGCGACCATCCTGCTGGTGGCCATGGGGATTACCACGGCGGAGAGCCTGACCGAGAAACGGCCTTATATCATCGTCGGCTGCTTTGTCATCGGCATGCTCCTGACCCCACCGGACGTCATCTCCCAGACCTTGCTCGCGGTGCCCATGTGGATGCTGTACGAGGCGGGTATCTACTTCTCGCGCTTTTTCAAGAAGCGGGACACTGAGGAGGAACCAGAAACGACCGGGGCGCCGCCAGCGGGCGCTGGAGCGGCGGGGGCGGGAGTAGCGGCTAGTGCCAGTCCGGCGCCGGGTCCAGGGGCGGGCACCAATCGCGATCCAAGCGGCACCAGCGCAGCGCCGGAACTCCAAGCGGGGGAGGTCATGGTCGGCCGTGAGATCGACGGCGGCGACCCCTTCGACCGCGAGCGCTTCGTCCCTATGACGCCGGAAGAAATGGAGGCGGAACTCGACGCCATCGAGGCAGCCGAATCGGAGCCGGACGAGGATATCGACCCTATCGATGCCTTGCTGGAGCGGGTCTCTGAACTGCGCGACCTGGAAAACGAGGCCGGCGCCCGCCAACTCCTCTATCGCGTCCTCGCCGACGGCGACGAATCCCAGCGCGGGGTAGCCATGAATATCCTGACGGAGATGGACAGGCCCTGAGGCTAGCGGCCCGAGTATTGAAATGTCGCGATGGCACACTAATTCCGCCTAATCCATGGCCTAGCGCCGGGCCATGGCATCACTACCAGGGAGCGACCCGGACCCATGGCCTCCGCCACCCAACTCCATTACAAACAAAACCGGCTCAAGCAACTGCGCGCCTTCTGTCACGCCGCGCGCTCGGGCAGCGTCAGCACCGCCGCCGACCAGATCTTTCTGAGTCAGCCCACCGTCTCCCTGCAGATCCAGGCCCTGGAGCGGGAATTCGACACCCTCCTCTTCGAGCGCCGCGGCCCCAAGATCAAGCTCACCCCGGCGGGTGATCTGCTCTACGGTCTGGCCCAGCCCCTGGTCGAAGGCATGGACAAGCTCCATGAAACCTTCTTTAGTCAGTGCGGCCGGGTAGATCAGGGCTCCCTGGAGGTGGCGGCCGGTGAATCGACCATCCTCTATATCCTGCCGGAGCCGGTACGGCGCTTCACCGCCATCCATCCGGGCATCGAGATCAAGCTGCACAATGTCACGGGCCGCGATGGCCTGGCCATGGTACGGGCCGACGAGGCGGACATGGCCGTCGGCTCCATGATCGAGGTCCCGGACGACATCACCTACCGGCCCTTCGTCACCTACCGGCCCAAGCTCATCACCCCCCTGGACCACCCCCTGGCGGCCAAGGCCAGCGTCACCCTGGAGGACATCACCCCCTACGGGCTCATCCTGCCGCCCAGTCACCTCAGTACCTGGCGGACGGTGGACCTGGTCTTCCGTCAGCACAACCTGAATTACAAAGTGGCCCTGGAGGCCGGGGGCTGGGAGGTTATCAAGAAGTATGTCGAACTGGGGCTGGGCATCTCCATCGTCACCGATGTCTGTCTCACCGGCCAGGAACGCCTCGCCACCATCCCCATGGAGCAATACTTCCCCAAACGCAGCTACGGTATCGTCCTGCGCCGTGGCAAGTTCCTCTCACCCCAGGCCAAGCGCTTCATCGAGGTGCTCGACGAAACCTTCGCCGGCCAGGAGGTCGAACCCCACCTCCAGGGCCCCGAACATGGGGAATGGGAGGATGCCCATCTGGGGTGAATCAGGTCCGCCAGGCCAGCCCCAGGGTATACAGCCGGTTCTTCTTGTCGCCGCTGATCTCGGCGGCGAGGGCAGCGGCTTGTTTGAGGGGCAGTTCCCGGGCCAGGATACGCAGCACCCGCTCGCCTTCCACTGCGGTTGCATCCTGGTCGCGGCAGCCCTCCACCAGCAGGACGAATTCCCCCTTTTGCTGATCCGGGTCCTCCACGATGCGCGGGACCAGGCCCGCCAGGGTCCCGTCCAGGAAGGTCTCGAAGTGCTTGGTGAGTTCCCGCGCCACCACGGCGCGGCGGTCGGGCCCCAGGCTCGCGGCCAGGTCGGCCAGGGTCGCCAGGACCCGGTTGCCCGCCTCGTAGAAGATGAGGGTGCCCGGTTCCTGGGCCAGGGTGACGAACCACTCCCGACGCTTGGCGTGGGTACGGGGTGGGAAACCCAGAAAAACGAAGCGATCACTGGGCAGGCCGGCGGCGGAGAGGGCGCAAATGGCAGCGTTGGGGCCGGGGATCGGCACGACCCGCAGACCGGCGGCCCGGGCGGCGGCCACCAGGGGATAGCCGGGATCGCTGATCAGGGGCGTGCCCGCATCCGACACCAGGGCCAGATCCTCCCCGGCGGCCAGACGTTCCAGCAGGCGCGGGACCAGCTTTTCCTCGTTGTGCTCGTGACAGGCCGTCAGCGGCGTGCGCAGACCATAATGACTCAGCAGACCCGCGGTGTGGCGGGTATCCTCGGCAGCGATGAGGGCCACCCGGGCCAGGACCTCGAGGGCGCGCTGGCTGATATCGGCCAGATTGCCCATGGGCGTGGCCACCACGTATAGTATCCCCGAGACTTGTGACAAGGTCTTTCCTTCAGATTTTCAACAGGCCCGCCATCGATGACGAAGCCAGACGCTGCTATTGGCGACGGGAGTTTCCCCAGCTCCGGCGCCCCCTGTCCCCATGTGGCACGCTCCCGACTCGCCACCGGGTCACCCGGCCAAGCCCTGGGCTACCGGGCCAGGCCCGCGGTTCAGACATCGGCGCCGCTGGCCGAGGGCGCTGGCCGCCCCCTTCCCCGGGCCCTGGCCGTGGACGCTGATCGGTCCATCCCCCGGGCGCTGGCCTTGGGCACTGGCCGGTCCCTCCCCCTGGCCCGGGACATGCCACTCCTCTTCGCCCTCTTCCTGACAACCCTGGCCATGTTGCTGGCGAGTTGCGCAGGGTCCCCACGTTACGCCAATCCGGGCGCCGGTCCAGGGGCGGCCGCCCCGCCTCAGGCCCGGGCCCAGGTCGCCATCCTGCTCCCCCAATCCGGACGTTACGCCGAGGCGGGTGCGGCGGTGCGTCAGGGCATTCTCGCCGCCCAGGGCGCCAGCGGACAAGGGCCGGAACTGCGCTTCTACGATAGCCACAACCCGAAAGCAGTGCCGGAATTATTGCGCCGGGCGGCCGCCGAGGGCGCGAGCCTGGCCATCGGCCCCCTGGAAAAGGAGGCGGTCGATGCCCTCGCCGCCCAACCGGCCCTGCCCATCCCCACCTTGGCCCTGAACCGGGCCACCCGCGAGGCCTCGCCCCCGAACCTCTACCAATTCTCCCTGGACCCGGAGGACGAGGCGGCGGACGCGGCGCGCAAGGCCTGGGGCCAGGGCTATCACACGGCCATCCTGCTGTATCCCGCCAGCCCCTGGGGTGACCGCCTGGCCAACAGCTTCCGGCGCGAATGGCTCGGCAGTGGTGGGAGCTTCGCCACCATCCAGGCCTTTGATCCAAATTCGGCGGACTTGCCCCAGGGGCTGCTGGCGGATGCCTTTGCCGGCTCGGTACAGACCGCCCCCGCCGACTGCGTCTTCCTGGTCGCCACGGCGCCCCAGGCCCGCCGACTCTGGCCAGAGATTGTCGCCAGCACCCAGGGTCCGCCCCCGGTCTTCGCCACCTCCCATGTCTTCGAGGGCGCCCCGGATCAGGAGGGCAACCAGGCCCTGCTGGGACTTCAATTCGTCGATATCCCCTGGATGATCGACATCAATCCCGCGGACCCCCTCTCCCGCTCCAGCCTGGAGCGCGCCTCCGGGGGCATCGACCCCCGTTACGCCCGGCTCTATGCCATGGGCATCGATGCCTATGCCCTGGTTCAACAGCTTGACGGCCTCGCTGGGCGTCCCGGCGCCTTCCTGGAGGGCCGCACCGGACGCCTGAGCCTGGACAGCCAGCGGCGGGTCCAACGGGAACTCATCCTGGCGCGCCTGGACAGCCTGGGGCCCCGGCGGATGACGGCGGCAGGTACGGCGGCCAGCATCAACGCCGCCCATCCTGGCCTATCCGGAGGCGGAGACCCGCGCCTTGCCGCCCTCGCCCCCTGAGACCCGCCGGGACCTGGGCGCCGACAAGGAGCGCCTGGCCCGCGACTATTTGCAGGGCCAGGGCCTGCGGCTCATGGCCAGCAACTACCGCTGCCGGCGCGGCGAGATCGACCTGGTGATGCGTGATTCCGCCACCCTGGTCTTTGTCGAGGTTCGCTTTCGTGCCTCGGAGCGCTTTGGCGGCGCCGCCGCCTCGATCGGGGTGGCGAAGCAAAGGCGACTGATCGCCACCGCCAGCCATTTTCTGCAACGCCAAACCCTGGACCTCCCCTGCCGCTTCGATGTCATCGCCATCGGCGCCGGGGACCATATTGACTGGATTCGGGATGCCTTCCATGCCTAACGACCGACTAGCGCGACCCAGAATCGCCCCCCGCGGCCAGCGGCCCCTCCTCGTCTGCCTGGCCCTGAGCCTGGCCCTGCCGCTCCTGCAGGGCTGCGCCTTCGCCCTGATCGGGGCCGGGGTGGGGGCGGCGGTGGGAGCCACGGTCATGGTCCGGGACCGGCGGGGCCAGGACGCCCTCGTGGATGACAAGGAAATCGAGTTCAAGAGCCGGGATTGGCCCGGCGCCCAGACCATTTGCCAGGTCGCGGTCAACAGCTACAACCGCGTCGTGCTGCTCACGGGTCAGTGCAAGGACGAGACCGGGGCGAGGGCTTATGCCGAGCGCGTCAGCCGGGTGCCCAAGGTCAGCCGGGTGGTCGACGAGATCACCATCGGCCCCTTTGCCAGCATGAACCGCCAGGGCGAGGATACCCTCATCACCTCCAAGGCCAAGCTGGCGCTGGTGGATGTCGATATCCCGGGTTTCGACCCCACCCGGGTCACGGTGATCACCGAATCCGGCATCGTCTATCTCATGGGCCTGGTGACCCCCGAGGAGGCTGAGGCCGCTGTTGACAAGGTGCGCTACGTCCCCGGGGTCGTCAAGGTGGTGAAGGTCTTCGAGACCACCAACCAGCCCACGAGCGCGGACGCCAAGGCCACCTCCGCCGCCGTCCACTCCGCCCAACCTCAAGCAGCGACGGGCGGTTTCGACCAGGCGGACAATGGGGACCAGGGCCTATTCCCCACCCGCAACGCCATCGACGACAGCCCCAGCGATCCCGGACCCAATGACACCCTCTAACCCCCTGGGTGCCGGGCTTATCCGGGAACTCAGGGCCATCGCCAGACCCGGCACCCTCTTGCTCGATCCGGCAGAGCTCTGGTCCTACGGCTATGACAACAGCCGCCGTCAGGCCATGCCCCAGGCCGTGGTCCTGGTCGAGGCTGCCGACCAAGTCGTGCCCCTGGTCCAGCTCTGCAACCGGGAACGGCTGCCGCTTGTCGCGCGCGGGCGCGGTACCGGCACCACCGGCGCCACGGTGCCGGATCGGGGCGGCCTGGTCCTTTCCTTCGAGCGGATGGAACGCATCCTCAATATCGACCCGGACAACCGCCTGGCGATCGTGGAGCCGGGCGTCACCAACCAGGCCCTGCAGGCGGCGCTGGCGCCCCGAGGCTTTTTCTGGCCACCGGACCCCACCAGCGCCGCCACCTGTACCCTGGGCGGTAATCTGGCCTGCAATGCCGCCGGGCCCCGCGCGGTCAAGTACGGCACCCCGCGCGAGAATACCCTGGGGCTGACGGCGGTCACCGGCGCTGGCGAGCTGATGCGCGCCGGGGTGCGGACCACCAAGGGCGTGATCGGCTACGACCTGACCCGGCTTATCATCGGCTCCGAGGGTACCCTGGCCCTCATCACCCAGGCCATCCTCAAGCTCACCCCCCTGGCGGAGGCCCGGCGCACTCTGCGCGCCAGCTACGCCGACATCCATGCCGCCGCCGCCGCCGTCTCCGCCATCATGGCCCAGCCCGTCACCCCCTGCGCCCTGGAATTCATGGACGGCTCCGCTATTGCCATGGCCCGTCATGTCGGCGATCTGGGCCTGCCCCCGGGGACCGGCGCCCTGCTCATGATCGAAGTGGATGGCCCAGCCCATGGTATCGACCAGGCCGCCGCCGCCGTCGCCCAGGCCGCAGGCGTACCCGGGCTGCTGGACCTGAGCACCGCCGCCAGTGCCGAGGAGGTCGCCGCCCTCTGGCGGACCCGCGCCGCCCTGTCCCCGGCCCTGCGCCAGATCGCGCCAAAAAAGATCAACGAGGACGTAGTGGTGCCCGTCTCGCGCCTGGGTACCTTCATCGAGGGCGTGGACCGGCTGGGGCGGGAGCACGCCATCCGCATCGTTAACTTCGGCCACGCCGGCAACGGCAACATCCACGTCAACCTGCTGGTGAACCCCGACGACCCCGAGGAGATGGCCCGCGCCGACGCCTGCCTCGACGCCGTCTTCAGCCTGGTCATCGCTTTGGAGGGCACCCTATCGGGCGAGCATGGGGTAGGCCTGGCCAAGCGAGATCATATTCACCGGGAGCTGGACCCCGTCGTCCTGCGCCTCATGCACGGCATCAAGCATCAGTTCGACCCCAACGGCATTCTCAATCCCGGCAAGACCTTGCCACCCCTGGCCTAGCTCATGACCGGACGATCGCCACCCCAGGGTGGACATGAGGAGGGATGAAGCGGATGGCGGCTAATGGGTCGATCCTGGCCGCTTGGGGCCGCACCCCCTCGGGGATACCCGCCGCGATAGGCC
>JBGAUK010000041.1:0-27196 GCA_044228695.1 Chromatiaceae bacterium
GGTTGCAGGATGGCTCTTGTTTTCAATACTCCGGGATGGCTCATGGCGGCTTATCCGATGTGAATTTCGAGTTCGCCGGCCAGGAAGACCGGGACATCGCCGGGGGCGACGGGTTTGGGGGTGGTCAGGGGCACCACGAGGCGGACGGTGCCGTCCTGGTCCTTGAGGACGACGGTGGTGATCGAGGGCCAAGCGGTGGTGGCGGTGGGGAACGGGATGGGGGCCAGGTTGCGGAAGACGGTGGCGCCGCTGGTCTGGGCCGCATCTTTCGCCCAGCGCTCGGAGCCGGGGTCGCAGCGCACGGGGGCATAGCTGGCGCCGGTGATTTCGGTGCCGCCCAGGCCGTCATCGGTGGGGGCGACGCTGTAGAGGTGGACCTGCCATTGGGCGATGGCCATGGGTTGGTTCAGGAAGAGGGCGGCGCCGATGCTGGCTTCGAGGCTGTCGGTGGCGTTCATGGGGCGGACTCCAGGCAAAAAAAGACCGCCACGCGCTCACGCGCGGGCGGTGGGGTGGTTGACGCGGGGTTATGCCGCGGCCTTGGCCTGGGCGTCGGTCATGATGCTGCCGGCCTTGGTACCGGCCTTGAAGCCGGTGGAAGGGGCAAAGCCTAGCGAACGGTAGGCAGGCGTAATGACCGGCTCGCCGTTGCTGGGGTTGCGGCCCAGGCGCTCACTGGTCCACTTGGCGGCGAAGACGCCGAAGTCGCTGAGGTCCACGCTGCCGCCCTTGGCGATCACGTCCTTGATCTTGAGCAGGATGTTGTCGCAGGCGCTGTTGACGATGGTTTGACCTTCGGTGGGCAGGGCGCCCAGGGCGGTCAGGACATCGGCGAACACCTCGGCCTTGAGGACCGCATAGAGGACATCCCGCGCGGTGCCGGCCACCTCGTCAGGGGTCGGCGGGACCACCGCCTTGACCTTGCTGGTGATGTTGATGGGGCTGGCGTAGGTCTCGCTCGACTTGGCGCTGAGGTTGGTGGCCACGATGTGGAAGCGATAGGGGCGCGCCACGGCGGGGCCCACGTCCTGGACGACGAAGCGGCTGATGTTCTCCAGGCGGACGGACAGTTCGCTGCCGTTGCTGGTGTACACCGAGTGCTTCTTGCCGACGAAGTCGGTGACGAAGATTTCGACGCCCGTACCGGGGGACACGGAGTCCTTGACCCAGGTCAGCTCGACCAGGTCGGAGATGACGTCCTGGCGATCACGCAGCAGGGTGGAGGTCAGGGACACGCAGGGCATGGGCGCGGCCATGTCGTACTGGAAGAACTCGTTAGGCAGGTTCACCCAGGCGCTCGGATCGCCGTGGACGTTGTAGCGCACCCGCAGGCTGACGGCGTGGCCCATGCCATCGCGCGGGATGATCTGGTCGAGGGACTGGACCAGGGACAGGCCGACGCTCGATTCCGCGTAGGTGGTGACGTTCTCCACCTCGACGGTGATGAAGCCTAACGGGTCGGTGATGTCCTCGACGTCGGCCTCGACCTCGAGCAGGCCCGGGCATTTGCCGGTCCAGCGGAACAGGATGTCGTTGCCTTCCAGCGTCTCGCCGGTGATGGGGTCCTTGCCGCGGGCACTGACCAGGGAGACGGGATCGACGGGCGTTTTGACGGTCCAGATGCTGCCACCGTTGGCGGCGTTGCTCTTGGTCTCGTAGAGCAGGAACTCCTGGGCGGCGGTGACGCGGGGGGTCGGGCGGCCGGGGTTGAGGCTGTCGAAGATGCTCTCGTCGTTAACCTGGTAGAAAACACCGCCCTCGTCACGGGTCAGGTACAACTGAACCGGGGGGCCGGCGGGGTTGGTAAAGGTGGGCGTGGCGAACAGGGGCTCGCTGCCAGCCGCAAAGGTGATGACCTTGGACAGGTAGCCGGCGGGGTTGCCGGTGCCGTCAACCAGGCTGGCGGGCGTCAGGCTGGCGCCGGTGGCGTCGAAGAGCGCCAGGGTGGCAATGGCGTTTTCTTCCTGGTGGAAGAGGCGGAAGGAGGTGCTGGATTTGGACATGATGATGGCCTGTCAGTGGGTGGAGGGGTTAGGTTTAGGGGCGGGTGTCAGGAAAGAAGGCGCCGATGGCGCCCGCGATGGCCATGCCGGCGGCGGCGATGGCGGCCTGCTGGTCGGGGCTGACGGCCAGACCGGCGGCGGTGAGGAGCCATACCAGGCCGCGCCAGGTGCTCGGCTCGGTGAGGAGAGATCGCCAGTTGCGATTCATGGGTGGGTCTCCGGGGGGTTAAAAAGGGGCCACGGCGGCGCGGAGGGGCACGCAATCCACCGCGCTCCCGTGGCCGAACAACGGAGAGCGTCGTGAAATCATGCCGCCTGGGGTTCCATGGCATGGGCCAGGGCCAGGGCGGCGCGGCGGGCGCGCTGGACGCGACGGGTCCAGCCGGCGCCGAAGTGGCGCCAGGTCGGCAGGTCGCGGTAGAAGTCCAGGCGGAGCTCGGAATAGGTGGCGATCAGGCTCTCGGTGTTGGCGGCGGCGGCTTCGCCTAGGGTGACCGGACCCATGATGCCGTCCTCGGGGACGTTCAACAGGCCCTGCAGGAGGCGGATGGCGCGGGCGGGGCCGGCGTTGACGGCGTGATCGAGGAGGAGAAGATCCAGACCGGCGGGGAGGGCCTCGCCCTGGATCTTGTCCCAGTAATCGCGCTGGTAGATGGCCTTGGCGTCGTCCAGGGACAGGGCGCGGATGTCGAGGGCCGGATAACTACGCTGGCTGATGCCAAACTTGGTGACCCAGCCGGGGTCCTTCGGGTCGTTGACGAGACCGCCTTCGGCGGCGAGGACGTGGGCAATGCAGTCGGGGAAGGTTTGCATGAGTGGCTCCGTGGTAATGGGGAGCCATCTTTCATGAGATGGGCGGGGTTGGCGGGCGGGTTATGGACGGAATGGACGGTAGGGAGGAGAATTCGCCAGATGGAGAGGCGCGAGCGGGGGTAACGCGCTGCTGCTGGATGGCCGATGAGGCGCTGCGGGTGGTGATCTGGAACCTGGAGACGGTGGGGACACCGGGCAGCGTCCCCTATCAGGCGGTGGCCGCCGTGCTGGGGCGGAGTGATGCCGCGGGGGTAGCCATCAAAGGCGAGCGGCAGGGAGGCAATTGGCCCACCAGAGCGTCTAACGCCGCACCCCTGTGATGTTGGGTAAAATCCTCTCGCCTAAGGGCACTGAGAACATGACCTTTACCTTTGAATGGAATGAGACGAAGGCGCGCCTCAACGCCCAAAAGCACCGGGTTAGCTTTGATGAAGCCGTGACGGTTTTCAGCGACCCGGGGCTCCTGACCTTTCCCGATCGCCTACACTCAGCGAGCGAGGAACGCTTTATCAGCATCGGGCGCTCTGAACCAGGTAGGGTCCTGTTGGTCGTACATACCGAACGTGGTGACAGGATCCGGATCATCAGTAGCAGAAAAGCCACCGCAACCGAGCGTAACCACTATGAAGCATAAACCACCGGCCCCGGAAGCCGCGGACGGGGAGATGCTCCCGGAATACGACTTTTCCGGTCAGACCGGCATCCGGGGCAAGTATTACCGACAGCTACGCGCCGGCTACACCCTGAAGGTGGAGCGCGAGGATGGGACGAGCCTGGTCCAGCAGATTACGCGCCCTGAGGGCACGGTGATGCTCGATCCCGATGTCCGTGAGTATTTTGCCGACGCGGAAGCGGTCAATACGGCTTTGCGCGGCTTGATTCATCTGCTCCCGCAGCGGAAGACCAAACCTCAGCGCGCGACGGCAGGGGCGAAACCCGCCTAAGCATGGCGACCCGCATGATCGGGGCCCCCAAGGGGCGGCACGCACTGGCTTGCTGCCCAGACCGCCGAGAAGGGCTGAGAGCACCTGCCGTCTGTTGCAAAGCGCGGTCAAGGCCGCGGCCGGCAAGACCCGCTGCTGTCGTCTACCGCGCAACTTCTTCGCTATCGGCCTGATCCCAGATGGGGAGACCCTCTACCGCGCCCTCATCCGCCAGCCCGCCATCCCGTTGGTCTGCGACACGTCGTGAGGTGGCGCCGTGACCGATCGGGTTCGCCGTGAGGTGTGAGGGGACCGCCAGCCATCTGTGCCACACCGCTGCCGGGGAAGCGGCTCGCTTAGCTTTGCCGCCTCATTCGCTCCGGCAGTCCTGGCCGCGATGGGGCTCCTTGGGCCCCCGGGCGGGAATTGCTGCGAACCAGTTGGCCGATTTGACCAGCCGGAGAAAAAGGTCGTAAAGTGAGTTACGAACGACACCGGTTCCCCCGCGGCCACGCCTCGGGGGATGAAAAGGGAACATGGTTCAAAGCCATGGCTGCCCCCGCAACTGTACGCAGCGAGTCGCACCCCAGATCACCACTGGCCGCCGGACGGGGCTGGGAAGGTGGGTAACGATGCCGACCTGCAAGCCAGGAGACCTGCCGGTGTCGGGTGTCGATCAGTCAATCCGGGCGGGGTGTTCCGGTGGCGAGACGCAAGTTTGCCGCTTGCCTGGAACCAGGGCCGGACGTCGGCTGGCCTGCCTGAGCGTTCCGTGGTCTCTCCCCAGCGCGATCCGCCCCTTACTGTGGGGAGATCGTTAGTATGCACATCATGGAGGGGTTCCTACCCCCGATTCACGCCGCCGCTTGGGGCCTCGCGTCCCTGCCCTTTCTCGTCATGGGGGCGCGTAGTGTCGCCCGGGTCACCCGCGAGCACCCGCGGGCCAAGCTGCTCCTGGCCAGCGCCGGGGCCTTCTCCTTCGTCCTGTCCGCGCTCAAGATCCCCTCGGTGACCGGGAGTTGTTCGCATCCCACGGGCACTGGCCTCGGGGCCATCCTCTTCGGCCCCGCGGTCATGGCGGTGCTGGGGGCCATCGTGCTGCTGTTCCAGGCCCTGCTGCTGGCGCATGGGGGCCTGACCACCCTGGGCGCCAACATCTTTTCCATGGCCATCGTCGGCCCCTGGGTCGCCTACGGGGTGTTCCGTCTCACCCGCACCCTGGGCGGCCCCCTGAGCCTGGCGGTTTTTCTGGCCGCCGCCCTGGGTGACTTGGCCACCTATCTGGTTACCTCGGCGCAGCTCGCGCTCGCCTTCCCCGACCCCGTCAGCGGCTTCCTGGGCGCAGTAATTAAGTTTGGGAGTGTCTTTGCCCTGACCCAGGTCCCCCTGGCCGTGATCGAGGGGCTGCTGACCGTGCTGGTGGTCAATCTGCTGTTCCAGTACAGCCGCGAGGACCTCGACGAACTGGCCTTTGCCCCGGGGGTGGTGCGATGAGGCGCATCAACCTGTGGATCCTGGTGGCGGTCCTGACCATCGCCGTCCTGCCGCTGATCCTGCCGCTGCCGGGGGGGCTCGCGGAGCCCTTCGCCGGGACCGATGCCCAGGCCCAGGCGGCGATCACCGCGGCGAATCCGGACTACCAGCCCTGGTTCACACCTCTGTGGGAGCCGCCGAGCGGCGAGATCGAGAGCCTGCTGTTCGCCCTGCAGGCAGCCCTGGGCGCGGGTCTACTCGGCTATTACCTCGGCCTGCGGCGCGGTGAGGCGCAGCGGTGCAAACCGGACTCAGACAGGGCCCTGCGCGACGCGCCGACCGTCGATGCACGCGATTGACCGGCACGCCTGGACCAACCGCTGGTGCCGGCACCACCCCGGCGAGCGGCTTTTGCTCGCCGGCGGGGGGCTGGTTCTGGCCCTGACCCTGCCGCCCCTGACCACCGGGCCCCTGCTGTGCGTCCTGATGGCCGGGGCGACCGTGGCCGGGGCCGGGGTCCCGGCCCGCGCCTTCCTGGGGGTCATGGCGCTGCCGACGGGATTTCTGCTCACCAGTGCGCCCTTTCTCGCCCTCTCGCTGGAGCTGGGCGACGGGCCACACCTCGCCTACTCATCCAGTGGGGTGACGCTCGCCCTGGCGGTGACCCTGCGCTCACTGGGGTCGCTGTCCTGCCTCGCCTTTCTGGCCCTGACCACCCCGGTCGCTGAATTGGTCACCTGGCTACGGCGCTTGGGAGTGCCGGCGGCCGTGGTCGAGATCGCGCTTCTGATCTATCGGCTGATCTTCATCTTCGCGGAACGGGCACTGGCGGGTCATCGGGCGCAGACGGCGCGGCAGGGGTACAGTACCCATCGCCGGAGCCTCAAATCCCTGGGGTTGCTGATCGCGACCTTGTTCCAGCGGGCCATGGAGCGGGCGCGCCGCCTAGAGGTGGGGCTCGCCGCCCGCAGCTACGGCGGCGAGCTGCGCGTCCTTGTGCCGGAGCGCCCTCTGTCCCGGCGCCGGCTGGTGGGGATTGGGAGCCTGCTGCTGGCGGTCGCCATCGGGTCCGTCCTGCTGGATCGGGGTCTGACATGAGCCCGTACGTCCTCTCTGCCCGGGGGCTGGAATATAGCTACCCCGGTGCCATTGCCGCGCTCCGCGGCCTGGATCTCACGGTCGCGCGGGGCCGCAAGCTCGCCCTGCTGGGTGCCAACGGCTGCGGCAAGACCACCCTGCTACTGCACCTGAACGGCACGCTTAAGCCGTGCCGTGGCCAGATACTCCTGGACGGCGCGGTCGCGGGCTATGGCCGCCAGGCGCTCAACGCCTGGCGCAACCGGATCGGGCTGGTCTTGCAGGAACCGGACGACCAACTCTTTGCGGCCACCGTCTTTCAGGACGTCTCCTTTGGCCCGCTCAACCAGGGCTTGGCGGAGTCCGAGGTGCGGGTAAGGGTCGAGGCCTCGCTGGAGACCCTGCGGATCACCCAACTGACCGAGCGCCCAACCCACGCACTGAGCTTCGGGCAGAAGAAGCGGGTCGCCATCGCCGGGGTCCTGGCCATGCGGCCCGAGGTCCTGATCCTGGACGAGCCCACCGCGGGGCTCGACCCCCGGGGCGTCGCCCACCTGCTTGCGGCCTTGGAACAACTGCGCCTGGCGGGCACGACCCTGGTCTTCTCCACTCACGATGTCGATCTGGCCTACGGCTGGGCGGATGATGTGGCCATCCTGGGGCAGGGCCGCACGCTCTGCCAGGGCGAGGCCGTGGCGACCCTGGCGGACCCGGAGCGCCTGCACGCGGCGCACCTGCGAACACCCACCCTGCTGGCCCTGGCCATCGCACTCGGGATCGCCGACGAGCCTGGATACCCAGGAACGCTGCCGCGCACCCAGGCGGCCTTGATGGCGCGGCTTCAGGCAACGCGGCATTCATGATGCGGTTGGGGGGTGCCCGGTGACAGGAAGCCAAGATCAGGGCCTTGTGAAGGACCCAGCCGCCCGGGCCCGACCCAACTGACCCTTTTGATAGCCCTCGACCAGGGGGCTAAGTCCAATCATGCCCATGAAAATGCCGGTGCTCCTGGCCACCGTGGCAGTGCCGGTGGCTGTGCACCAGATTGGCGGCGAGCAGTTTTTCATGATCACGGAGGAAATCCTGGATAGGTCCGTCATAGAGCAGGCTATGGTCCTCGCCTAACACCAGCGTGCGCTCCCCCAACTCCGGAGCCAGGCTGAGGTTGTGACTGGTGATCAGGGTAGTGATACTGAATCCCTGCAGGAGTTCGACGAGCCAGCCCGTAGAACGGGGATCCAGGGCGGCGGCGGGTTCATCGAGCAGGAGTACCTTGGGTTCCAGCGCGAGCAGGGCGGCCAGGCACACCTTCTGCTTTTCCCCACCCGAGAGTTTAAAGGGTGGGCGGTCGAGCAGTCGCTCAATCCCACAAACTCCGGCCCAATGACGTACCCGGTCATCAAGGTCTGGTGCGCCGATTTGCCGTAGGCCAAAGGCGATCTCATCAAAAACACTGGGGTTGAAGAGCATGCTGTCGGGGTGCTGGAACAGCAGTACCACCTCACTGCGAAAGCGGCGGTGAAAGGCGCGGTCCTTGAGGGTGGCTGCTGTTATCTCGCGTCCCCCATAGAAGTAATGGCCCACATTCGCAAACACCAGACCATTGATAATCTTGAGTAGCGTTGACTTACCCGAGCCATTCGCGCCCAGCAGAACCACCCGCTCACCCGCGGCAATGTCAAAGGCGATATTGCTTAGCGCCTGTTCGTCCGGCTCGATCCGATGTGATAGACCCTCAAACCGAATCATCGAAGAATCCCCGCGAGCGCATGGCTTGGGCGGTCTCAGTGGCATTGCTCAGGGCCTTTTCGACGAAAAAAGAGCCGCTGGCCGCGCCATGGCGATAGAGATCGCGCAGGGACAAGCGCGTGAGTGAACGGCTGCGCAACGCCAGGCGCATCTCTTGGTAGATGCGTTGAAAGGTGAGGGTCTGGCTGTAGGCAAGGGTCAGTAGATAGGTTAAGGGCTGTGAAAAACTCAGTGCCCGGAAGAGGTCGATACGCCCCGTCGCCAGGAAGGTCAGGCTGGTGATGAGCAATACCCGCAGGTTGAGCAGGAGCAGGTAGTCGCCAGCAACGCGACCCTGATACCAGGCAAGGGCGGCATAGGAGACGCTCACCATGAGGTTGAAGGCCAGCACCGTCAGGATCGCCCGGCGTAGGATGGCGAGGGCCTGGCGGCCAGCAAGCAGGAGGGTCAGGCCAAGGCCGATGCCAAGCAGCAGCGCGTCATGGACCAGGGTCGCCGTGACCACGGCGGCGAGGTATCCGGCCAAGCGCAGGCGGTCGCTCACGCGATGACAGTCCCCCGCAGGCGAGCTAGGAACCGGTAGACCAGGACCGTAAACAGCCCCTCGCCACCGGCCACCACCAGGTGCGGCAAGAGCACCGCCGGCAAGGTGATGGCGAGACCAAAGGGGAAAAACAGAGGGGTGCCATCGGCGCGCTGGGCGATCAAGGGCTGTACCCCCAACGCCAGCGCCACCAGCGATGCGGCAACCAGCACGGCCAACGCGGCGGCGAGGAAGACGGCTAGGGTTTCGTTGTAACCGCGCAGCAGCCGGAAGACCCAGAACGCCGTTGCGCTACCGACCAAACCCATCGCCAGGGCATTGATTGGCAGGGCGGTGATACCACCGTCCCCGAACAGCAGAGCCTGCATCAGGAACACCAACGACAGGCTGACGAAGGCTGTCCAGACCCCGAAGAGTACGGCCAACAGGCCGATTCCGGTGGCATGGACAGTCGTCCCTCCCGGCAGAGGGATAGCGATCATTGACAGGATAAAGGCCAGCGCGGTGACCACCGCGAGCAGGGGGATACCCCGCTCGTCGAGGTCGCGGCGCACCCGCCGCAGGGCGAAGGCCCAGGCGGGTACCACCACCGCATAGAGCGGCAGATACATCTGGGGGGCGATGAAGCCATCAGGGATATGCATGGTGTGGATAGGACCAGGGCAAGTTAGACGCAGCGTTTAGAACAGGGCCGAGAGGGTAAAGATGGCGCGGTATTCCTCCTTACCCTCGGCACCTTGTTGCTCATCCTCCTCGTTGAGGTCGGTCCACACCGGCAGCTTCACGCCCAGAGCGAAGGAGAGGTTGTGGACATAGTAGCGGACACCGGGCAAGAGATAGAGCATGTCGCCACCCGTGGCGAATTCACCTAACCCAAAGCTCTCGTCGCGATTGAGGTGGAGAAAGTTGGCCTCCAGAGCGGCATCCCAACGGGTCTTGCGTTCCGGATTGGTGGCCAACTTGTGTACCCAGGCGATATTGGCTCGCCACTCGTCGCCAAAGCGGAACTCGTTGCCATCATCATAAGTATTCTCCTGGAAGCCGATCCAGGAGACATCCATGTTGAGGGTATCTTTATCGGTGATCAGGCGCGTCGTCGCCAGCCCGAGCATGAAGGATGGCTTGCCGAAGCCCATCGACATGCCGGGATCGATCTCGGCCTCGGGTCCACCGCGCAGATCGGGATCTCCCGTGGGCAGGGTCAAGCCGAAGAAGAAGGAGAAATGCCAGTCGTACCAGTCGTCGAGGCTCTCGCTCTTGGGCATGAGTTTGAAGCCGTCGTCGTATTTGAAGCCGAGGGTGCCGGTCAGGGAGATATCTCCCAGGCCACTCTGGCTATAGTCATTGTCTTCCGCGGCCTTGATGGTATAAGGCAGGAAGGCATAGGCCGTGAACCAGGGGGTGACGCCATAACCTATCCCAGTGATCGAGAATAAATTGAAATCCTTTTCGTCATCGCGCTCAGGGGTAAAGGTCTTAAATTTGGCGTAGTCCAACTTCTCGTAAAGGAGCCAACTCCCCAAGGGTAGATTGGTCGAGACCGTGGTCTCCAGGGGCGCGCCGGGACCCTCGAGTCCGGTGGCGCCGAGGGAGGCAACTCCATGATGGGCGGCGGCGGCAAGCGGAAACACCGCCAGGGCCAGGGCGGGGACGAATTTTTTCATACCGACTTGCTCCGATAAAACAGCATCAAGACTCCAAAGAACCCTAGCAGGAGTCCCAGGCCGACAAAGAGGCGTTGATAGCGCTCAAAAAGGGGCCGATCGGCGGCGAGCAAGTCGCCCTCGGGGCCGACATCGACTTTGATCACCAAGCCATGGCCATCCTGGGACATGACGCGCACCTCGAAGCGCCCCGCGCCTGGTGGCAGGAAGGCCAGCCGGCCCTGGGCATCCGTCCGCCCTACCTGGAAGGGGATCTCGGCCCCGTCCGGGAAGACCTCGAACTCTTCGTAGGAGAAGGGGCTGCCATCGGGGTAGGCTAGACTGACCACCGTGGCGGGGGTGCGACTGGTCACAGACTGCAGGTCATGAGCCAAGCTGGGGGTGGCCATTGCCAGCAGCAGGAGGAGCCACAGTGCGCGTGTCATGGCGTCAGTCCTTCAGCTCGAAGACCAGAACGGCGGTGCGCACCTCCTCGTCACTCTTGGCCGATTTGACCGGACGCGTTATCCCCGCTGCGATCATCTGGAAACCCCCATGGCGGATGCGCACATTCATCTTGCCCTCCTCATCCGTCGCGCCCCGGGGTTCGCCGTCGTAGGTAACCGTCGCCCCGGCGACCGGTTGGCCAGCAAGGGTGACACGCAGGTGCAACTTTTCGCCCTCGCCGAGGCGGAGCGGATCATTTAAAGGGACGAGCTCCAGTTCCTGGGTGAGGGGCTTAGCCAAGGCTGGGGACCAGGCGTCGATGCGTTTAACCCCTTCAAGCGACTGCCAGCTCTTCACCACCTGCCGCGCCTGCTCCTTGGCCACATTCTGGGTGCCCGTGGGCGTCTTGCTCCAGTAACCCGAGGAGGCAGCGATGACCAGGGCCGCGCAATCGGCCTCCATACGGAAGGGGCTACCCCCTTTTCCCTCGGCCATCACCTGAGCTTGCGCATCGAAACACTGGGCCTGGCGGACAAAATCGGCGGCATAGGGGATGGTCTTATCGCCCCCATGGCTGGAGTGCTTATGGCCGTTCAAAAGCATGTAGGCACCGCCAGAACGTTCAACCCATAGGTCATGAGACAGGGCCGGGGCAGCAAGGAGGGACAGGAGGAGTCCAGATAGGGCGGGATTCATAATACTAAACACCAATTCGTAACACGTAACATTTATATCCTACTCTGCGAGAATGGATGACTCAAGCCTTCCTCTGGCATCCCCCTGCGCGAGAATGAAGGCAGCGGAGGCGATCCAAGCAGCGATCTGACACCGCTCGGCGATAAGACATTCTTCACAATCCTCCGGTGAAATCATGCCTGCGTGGTGTGCACCGGCACCGCCTGCTACATCAAGGGGGCGGGGGGACTGGTGGACGCCATCCAGGAGCGCTCCGCCGTCGGGCCCGGGGAAACCACCGAGGATAACCGCCTCTCGGTGCTGATCGCCCGGTGCGTGGGCGCCTGAGGGCTGGCCCCCGCCGTGGTCCTCGATGGGACCATGCAAGGCAAGCAGACCGCCCAGCAACTGATGGCCCGGCTCGAGGGGCTCGACTGATATGAACTTGGACGATTTGGCCGAACTGGCCGAGGGTTACAGGGCCAAGGAGGCCGGCAACACGCACGAGGCGCGCGCCTGCATGGCCGCGAGCTGCCAGTCTTCCGGCGCCCCGGCGGTCCTGGCGGCCCTGACCCAGGCCCGTGGCGAGGGCGACACCGCTTGCAAGGTCAAGAGGGTCGGCTGCATGGGCCTCTGCTCCGCCGCCCCCTGGTGGCTATCGCCCCCCAAGGGGGGGATCTGAAGGGCTCGACCCTCTATCGGGACGTTAAGCCCGAGGATGCCACGTCCATCCATGCTGATCCCGAGATGGCGCCGCTGTACCTCCGGCATGAGGAGATCGAGATCCTGGGGATTGTCTCCGGGGTGGTGCGGATGGCGCCCTGAGGGGTAGTTACCTTTATTGAACGCCTTGTCGGACGCGTGCCCGGGGTCTATCCTCAAGGGATGGACAGACCCCTCGGCCTGGGCCACCACCGGATTATTGTTTACGACCCATCACCACCAGGAGCCCTTGCTCTTGTATAGAAATAGGGACATCTAGCACACTCCACGCCGCGTCAACTTGGTGCGATACTGGTAACAATTTGGAGATCATGGAGTCCACAGTGAGATCAATGCCCATCCGTTCGCACGGATTCACCCTCATCGAACTGGTCATTGCAGTAGCCATTGTCGGCATATTGGCTGCCATAGCGCTCCCCTCCTATTTGGACTCCATACGACGGGGTCGCCGCGTGGATGGCCAAAGTGCCCTGTTGCGCCTGCAACTGGAAGAGGAAAAATGGCGGGCCAATAACACCACCTATACCGCCACTCTGGGCGATCTGGGTCTGACCAGCGCCTCCAGCGATGGCTTTTATACCATTGCCCTTACGGCGGCCAACGCGACCGGGTTTACCGCGACGGCCACGGGCAGTGGCAGCCAGAGCAGCGACACCGGCTGCACCACCCTGACCCTGGTGCAAGCAGGCGCCAACACCACCGCCACCCCCACCGCCTGCTGGAGGAAGTGAGCCCCGCCATGAGACCCAATGGATTTACCCTCATTGAATTGATGGTTACAGTGAGCGTAATAGCGATACTGGCGGTGGTTGCGGCGCCGTCTTTCAACCAGATGTATGATCGCTATCGTCTCAAAGGTGTGGTGGATGTCCTGTATGGGGATTTGCAATTTGCCCGTGCGGAGGCCGTGCGTAGAAACGACAATGTCTTTTTCAGCTTTACCACCGGCGCCAACTGGTGTTACGGGCTCAACCCGACGAGCACCTGCAACTGTGCAACGGTTGGCTCTTGCACGATCAAGACAGTCAGTAGCAGCGCTTTTCCCGGCGTCACCCTCAATAGTGCGGCATTTGGGGCCGGTACGAGCACTTCCTTCAACGCCCGTCTCGGCGCCGCCTCGGTGGGAGGGACGGCCATTTTTCAATCCGCCGCGGGCAACGAGGCCCGGGTAGTCGTCAGCCTGGTGGGCCGGGTCAGGCGCTGCTCACCCGCGGGGGCCGGCTATATTTCGTACTATCCATCATGCTAAACACGACACGCCATGCCCAACGGGGCGAAACGCTGGTGGGCCTGATGGTCGGCATGACCGTGGGCCTGATCGTGACCGCCGCCTCCCTTGCCATGCTGATCTCCACCCTGAGCCTGAACGCCCAGGCGATCAACAACAGCTACCTGAATCAGGAATTGAAGACGATCATGGACCTCATGGTGCGCGATGTCCGGCGCGCCCAGTACAGTGGGACGGCCATGGGGTGTATCGGTGGGGCGTCCTGCACCAATGCCTTCTCCGGAGGCACCGAGGACTGGACGGTAGCGGCCAATCAAGTTGATTATACCTACGATGAGAATTCCAACGGCACTCAGGACAGTGGTGAATGCAGCGGTTTTCGCCGTGCGGTCGTTTCCGGTGTGGGCCGAGTCGAGAAAAAGAACAGTTGCACCCCCACCTGGCAGCCTCTGAGCGACGAAAAGTCCACGAGTATCGACGACCTGAGATTTTCGGTGAGTACCACCTGCATCGCCGCTGTCTCACCCGGTACCGGTTTCCTGGCGGTGAGAGTGGTGAAGATTTATCTGCAAGGCTCTCAGGCAGGAGCGACCCGCAGGATGTGCCAAAAAGTCAAGATCAAGAATGATCTTGCCACCGCAGCCTGCACAGCGACCACCCTCTCCACGGCCGCCCCTTTCGACATCTGTCCACCGTGAGGTTAAATGTTGTCTCGCACCCCGACCCTTCCCCATCGGCAAGCCGGCATGGCGACCCTGGTGATCTCCCTGGTCGTCGTGTTTCTTGCCGCCCTGGCCACCATCAATGCCTCCAAGGGCATCCTATTCGAGCAAAAGACCTCTACCAACCAGTATTGGGGAACCCAGGCCCACGAGGCGGCGCAAGCGGGCCTGGAGGAGGCGCTCGCCTGGATGCAGAGTATGCCCGTACCCAGCCCCATCCCCACGACCTGCCCCACTCCCGCCAACCCTAGCGTCCTTTCCTGCTGGAGCGACGATGCCTCCCCCTGGTCTGCGAGCGCCACGGACCTGGCCCTGACTGATCGGACCTCTGCCGGCACCCTGGTGCCGGGCTTCACCACCACCGTCCATTTTCAACGGGAGACGCTGCCCCTCTCTCAATTGAATTTTGTGCAGGTCATTGCCCAGGCGACCAATACCGCGGACTCGACCATTCGCGACACGGTTCGCCAGACGCTTTATCTCCCCACCATTGCTACCAATACCATAGGCCCTGGCGGACCCATTGCGCCGCTCCTGCTCAACGGATGTTTCTATGACGCCAACGGCGGTCCGGATATCATCCCCAAGACAGGGGGCCTGGCCTTGGCGACCCTCTACAGCGACGACCTGTGCGACGATTGGGGTCACATGAACCACCATGGGGGCAGTACCCAGACCAACCTACCGGGCAACTCCGCCTGGGATGTGCTGTTTCCAGGCGTAAGCCAGGCGCAGATGAAGGCCATCTCGGATTTTCAGGTCGCCCAGGGGCTGGATAATACGACGACCCCTAGGCGCAGGGTGTATTGGGTGGACTCATCTTCTAACTGGCACGATTCCCTTGGCAGCGCAACGGAACCTGTCATTCTCATCTTTTCGGATACCGCTTGCGCCTCGGACTGTCCAAAAATGAATGGCAGCCCCACAATCTACGGCCTGGTCTATTTCGATACAGATACCAATAATAACTTAGTTGCAAACGAGGCATCGGAGGTCACAAAGGCGAATGGTTGGGGCGGTCTTGAGTTGTATGGCACGATGGCCATCGAAGGGGGTGTTTCGGACCTGAACGCCAATTCAAATTTCTATTTCGATTCCGGGGTATTGACCCTATTGGACATCCCATCGGGTCCCCCGGATTTGACCACGCCCGCCAGGCTGCCCGCGGGCTGGCGCGATTTTTGAGCACGGTAGGATGGGTAGGGCGGCCACACGCCAGCTCTCGGTTTTCTCTCCGGGGTCGCATGGCCGCGAAACCCATCGTCATCGGCAGTACATTTGATGGGTTTCGCTTCGCTCTACCCATGGCTACATTACTGGCGCGGTTTTTGAGGACGCACGCATGAATATGCGGAGAATCGCACGGGGCTTCAGCCTGATAGAGGCGCTGATCGCCGCCGTGATCGTGGGGGTGGGCCTCATCGGGCTTGCCAAGCTGCAAGCCGTCATCATGGGCGCCGGCGGGGTGAGCCAGCAACGGAACGAGGCGGTGCAGATCGCCCAGGACAAGATCGAGTACTTCCGTGGCTACACCAAAACCACCGGACAAACCTACGCCGATATCGCGGCCAGCACGAACCCGGAGACCGTGACCGGCGTCAATGCCAGCCACTCCCGGAGCTGGACCGTGCAGGAATGTTGCTTCAATGCCTCCAACGTGGCGGTCTGTCCGGCCGCGAGCTGCACTACCTCCTCGAAGCGTTTCAAGCAAGTAACGGTCACTGTTGCCTGGACCGACAAGGGGAATAAGGCGCAGTCGGTAGTGCTGCAGACCGTTATTGGAGGGTTGGATCTCGCCCAGGACGTCACATTGGTGAGCAGCTCTACTAATTCGAGCTCCACTAGCTCTACGAGTTCGAGTTCGAGTTCGACTAGTTCGACTAGTTCGACTAGTTCGACTAGTTCGACTAGTTCCACTAGCTCCACAACGGCCAGCAGCAGCACAACCACCGCCGCAACAACTACTACCACGGCGCCCACGACGACCACAACTACGCTTCCTGCCTGCCGGATAAAAAATGAGGGCTGCACGGCCGATAGCCAATGCTGCGATAACGACTGTAAAAACGGCAAGTGCAAATAGCAAGGTTAGGATGGGTAGAGCGGCTACACACTGACCCTCGGTTTTCTCTCCGGGGTCGCATGGCCGAGAAACCCATCGCCATCGGCAGGGCATTTGATGGGTCGCTCGTTCCCATGCTCCAGCGCGGGAACGCCGTCATCCCCCTCTAGCGAGCCGTTCCGCGACGCTGGAGCGTCTGGACCGGCTCCCACGCTGGAGCGTGGGAGCAAGGTTTCTGCAACGTTACCCCAGGCACTCCTGACCAATATGCTGGTTTTTGTCAGGACTTATGATTAAGGCCTCCTCACCTGTACGGCCCGGCAATGATTGCCCCTATTCGCTCAACCCCTTCACGTCGAAATCCTGTTCGACTCCCTGCGCTATCCCCAAGCGGAGCATCGGCTGTTGGTCTACGGTTATGTCGTACTGGAAAACCACTGCCACCTGTTGGCCTCAGGCTCGGACCTGGGCGAGGTGATCGCCAGTTTCAAGTCCTACACCGCCCGCCGGATCGTGAGCAGCGGGTCTGGTAGGAGGGCACCCACCCGGAGCAGATCCAGTGGGAAGCGATCGACCTGTAGCCAGACGAACGCAAGTACCCGACCCCGGGAACCTTCGTGAGAACCACAGCCTGCGCGCTCGCTGCGCTCCTTCTGTTCGCGCTGTCCCTCGTAAATCGCGCCGCCTCGGCCCAGTCGATCTACTTCACTGCGTCGGCCGAGCTCACCGCCTCCCCTACCGAATTCCAAGGCCGGGTTACGCTTACCACCACTGCCGGCGAAACGCTGCACGACGTCCGGGTCTCGATGCGCGGGCAAGGCGATGAAGTCGTCATCGACCGGGTCGATTACTGGGACCCTGGCTCGAGCCGCCGATTCGACGTGAGCCTCCCATCGGACCACGCCGCCCCCGGTGACTACCACCTGTTGATTGGCCTGGCGTTCCGGGACCGCGCCGGATCCCACCACGGCATCGCGCTCGCCTTGCCCTACCGGGTCGGCGCGGCGCCCGATAGCGCACGCCCTTCGCTTGCCATTGGCGAGGGCTCGCCCGCCGCGGCCGTGATCCTCGCCGGCGACCAGATCGCTTGGCGCCTTGAAAATATTGACCCGGTGAGCGCCCGGCTCACGCTCACCGCCGAGCCTGCGTGGGCCGCGCCACGCGTCTTTTCGCCCCGCGATTCCCGCATCGAGCTCCGGGAAAGGGGCGAACGCCCTGCCATTCCCTCCTGGGTCTACCACCAGAACGCCCGGCTCGAGTGGGTGGATGGCGGGCGACACTTCAGTCGCATCCAGGACTGGAGCCTCGCGACGGACGAGCAGGGTCGCTGGGCGCCGGAGGAACCGGGCCAGGGGTCACCCTGGTGGCGCACGCCTTGGGTGCTGTTATATCTCGCGGCGCTCGTTGCTGCCGGAGGGGCCGCCGGCGCGGCGCTGCGGCATCGCATCCGCTCCTCACGCACCGGGCCCGAAATCGACGAGACCCTTGGGCTCCTTGCGCTACTGGCGCTCACCGCGTGGGCCATCGCTCACGCCTCCCCGGAGCTGTGGCTGACGCAGACCTGGTCCACAGGGGGCGACACCGCGTCCCAGGTGTTCTACGCCAAGGTGTTCATGGACTGGCTACCGAGGGGAAAGCTGACCGGATGGCTGCCGGAGAGCTTCGCCGGATTTCCGGCCTTCACGTTTTATTTCCCTTTCCCGTTCAGCCTTGCCGCCCTGCTCCAGTTTGCGGCCGGACAGCAGGTCGCGTTCAAGCTGGTCAGCATGCTCCCGGCGTTTCTGCTTCCCGCGGCCACCTACGCCCTGGCGGCCAGTTGGGGCTGGAGGGTCGTGGCGCGGCTCGCGGCGGCGCTTGGTGCCGCCGGCTTCGTGCTTGCCGAGGGAACGTCGATCTGGGGCGGCAACGCCCTCGCCCAGCTTGCCGGGGAGTTCGCCTATAGCTGGGGGATGCTCCTGACCCTGGGGTTTTGGGCCTGCCTGGCGCTGGCGCTGCGCCGGGGTGGGCGGTGGTGGCTGCTCGCCGGAACCATTGAAGCGGCAGTAGCGATATCCCACGGCTACGCGTTGCTGGTGGCCGGGTTCGGGGCCTTCCTCTACCTCCTGGGATCCAACGCGTTTTGGCGCGACCTCTGGGTCATCCTGAAGGCGCACACCCTGGCGTTCCTGTTCGCCGGGTTCTGGCTCGTCCCGCTGATCGTCAACCTCCCGTGGACCATACCCAACGATACCAACACCTGGGTCGGCGCCTGGCAGTCGATCTTTCCGCGCGCCCTGTGGCCGTTTGGGGTGGGCATTCCCGCTCTGATCTGGGCGCTGGCCCGCCCCAACGACGCACGCGGCGGGCTGGCCTTCCTGCTGGGCGTGGCGCTCCTGGGGCTGCTGGGATTCTTCGCGGGGGGAAGATGGGGCATGGCCGACCTGCGCTTCTTCCCGTTTGCGCAGTGGGCGCTGACCGTAGCCTGCGCTGCAGCAGTTGGCTGGGCCCTGTGCCGTTGGGCCCGCCCCGTAGCCATTCCTCTCGCCCTGGGATTGGCGCTGGCGCTCACGGCATGGTGGGAGGGGGGCATCGAGCTGCTGCCAGGATGGAGCCGTTGGAACCTGTCGGGGTACGAAAGCAAGCCGATGTGGCCGCATTATGCGGCGACAGCCAAGACCAACGCCGGCCCGCTCGATGGGCCTCGCCTGGTGTTCGAGCACGACCCGGCCAACGAAGATCTGGGCTCGACGCGGACCTTGGAGGCTCTGCCGCTCTTCGGGTCGCGGCCAGCCCTCGAAGGGCTGTACATGGAGTCTGCGCTCTCGGGGCCCTTCATCTACCAGATCCAGGCCGAGGCATCGCAACGCCCATCCTCGCCGCTGACCCGATACCCTTCCGCACCGCGCTCGACCGCTGCGGCGGTCGGGCACCTCAACGAGTTCTATGCGAACCGGCTCATCCTGCGCTCTCCCGAAAAGCAGGCGCAATTCGGGGCCGATCCACGGTTTCGGCTGATCGCCGAGCACGGACCGCTCGCGACCTACGAGCTTGCGGACCTGGAAACGAAACTGATCGAGGTCGCCCCGGAACCTCTCGTAGCCGAATCTCGAGCGGGCTGGCTCAATCGGGCGTTCCGCCGTTTCCTGCTCCATCACCCCTACCGGGAGCGCGAGGTCTACCTCGCAGCCGGCGAGTCGCTCCCGGAAACCCCAAGTGTTCGCCCCGAGGCGAATATCCGGATCATCGATTTCTCCCGCGAGAGGATCGTCTTCGAGACGGACGCGATCGGACAACCGCACCTCCTGCGCATGACGTATCACCCGCGCTGGCAGAGCACGGGAGGAGAACCGGTCTTCCTGAGCGAGCCGGCCTTCATGATTTTGTTCCCAGGAACCAAGCGCGTCGAGCTCGTCTACGCCTGGGGTCGGGGGGACTGGCTGGGCGCCGGATTGACCATCTTCGGGGTGGCGATTCTCGGCCTGGGCCTACGACGCCGGGATCTCGCCACCGGGGCACGCACCCCGGGGGACGTGCCGATGCCCAGGTTTCTCGTGTTCGCTGGTATGGTCGGGGCGCTGATCGCCGGCCATTGGTGGCTCGATCCGGAGCGCGTTTACCAGCGCGGCCACGAGCTGTTGTCCAGGCAGGGCTGGGTAGCCGCGGGTGCAACTTTCGACGACGCCCGAGCCGGGCGCATCGGTCCCGCCCGTCAAGCGGAGTCCCTGTTCTGGGCCGCCCGCAGCTACGATCTTGGCGCCGACAAGGTCAAGGCGAGGGTGCGCTACGTGGAACTGAAATCAGCGTTTCCGGAGAGCTATTGGGCTCCGGAGTCGTTGTTCCGGCTGGTCGAGATCGATCTCGCCGGCCACGATCGCGACAGCGCGGAGGCGTTCTTCGCGGAGCTGAGAAGTGGTTACCCCGACCATCGGTGGACCAACGACGCACGCAGGCTTCTGGCTGAGTCACCGGCTCGATGAGCGGCAGACCTGACAACTGCGCGAGAGCTCAAGCAGCATCGTTCCCACCGTCTCTGGACTCGCGGTCGATTCCGAATCCACACTCGTCCGCCGCTATGTAGACAGGCCGGCGCTTGATCTCGTCGTACACCCGGGCCAGGTACTGCCCGATAATACCCAGCCCGAACATGATCATGCTGCCGACGAACAACAGCGTGATCTCCAGGCTGGCATAGCCCGATACGGCGCGGCCCAGCAGGCGGGATACTAGGGCCTCGGTCCCGAGCGCGAGCGAGACCAGGAACATGACGCCACCCAGCAGCGGGACGACATGCAACGGGACGGAGGAGTAGGCGGTTAGGGTATTCCAACCGTAGCGGAAAAGATCCCTCAGCCGCCAGCGACTATGGCGCTTAGGAAGCTTGGGTACTGAGAAGCTCACCGAGTCCTGCCGGAATCCGACCCAGGTGCTCAATCCACGATGGAAACGCTCGTGCTCCGGGAACTGCTCGACGAGCAGGCGCGCGACCCGGGCATCGAGAAGCTTGAAGTCCGAGCTGTCGACCACGCTGAAGCCGGCGAGCCGGGTAAAGAGTTGATTAAACAGCTGCGCAGCAACGCGTTGCGTCATGCCACCGTAAGCCCGAGTCTTCTTGACCCCGTGGACGATGAGGGCCCCGTCGCGCCACCTCTCGACCATAGCGGGAATCAATTCGGGAGGATGCTGCAGGTCTCCATCCATGGTCACGATGACCTCGCCGCGCGCCTTCGACAACCCTGCCAGAAGTGCCGCCTCTTTGCCAAAATGGCGCGACAGACGTAATCCCTTGACCCTCGTGTCGCGCCGGTGCGCTTCCACCAACTCGGCGAAGGTCGCGTCCTCGGAACCGTCATCGACACCAATGATCTCCAAGCGGCTGGAGACCGCCTCGAGCGCCGGCGTCAGTGTTGCGAGCATGATCGAGATGCCCTCGGCCTCGTTCAGGAGTGGGATTACGACGCTGATGAACACGTCATCGCGAGACACGGCCAGATCCCTTTATGTCACGCCAGCTGAGCCCCATCGCTAAGGCGAGCAACAGGCCCGGCAGCACGGAAACCCAATAAAGCGCCAGAAGCACCAGCGACAGAGTCATCGCCGTCTGTTGTCCGGCGCCCATCCATACCAGAACACCCACTGTTCCCAACTCCCGAACGCCAAGCCCGCCGAGGCTGATCGGCAACGCGTGCAGGAGCATAACGACGGGAATCGCGACGAAATATTGCGTAGCGCTGACCCCGGTCACGAGCGATGCTCCGCAGCTCACGTAGGCGAGGATTATAAAAACATGACTGAGCACGCTCAGTGCCATCCCGCCAGGCAGCAGCGCCCGGCGCGAAAGCAGGGCCCGCAGTGATGTCCGGGCTGCTTCCATTCCCCCTACCAAGGAAACGGGCAGGACGTGCAGCGCCAGGCGGGGAAGCGCCCACTCTGCGAACGGCAGCGCAAGTCCACCCATCACTGCGCCAAGCAACAGGATCGCACCGATGATTCCGCTCGATTGCACGCGCAGCGGAGTCTGCTCGGGCGCCAATAGCAGCGCTGCACCGCCAATTGCCAGCACCGCCACGAGCCCGAACCAGCGATCAACGAGGCTCGAGAGCACCAGAGCCCCCCAAGGGTATCCCTGCCTGCCCAACAAGACCACGCGAATCGCATCGCCCCCTACGCCGGTAGGGAGCAGTCCATTGAAGAACAGGCCGACGGCATAACTAACCGCGAACGACGTCGGAGGGACGCGCGCCCCAGCGGCACGCGAGAGCCAGTAAAGCCGCAACCCATTGCTCAGGTATGCGAGAAGAATCAGCAGCAGCCCTTTCAGCAGGTCTGTTGCATCCGCGGCCCGCACGGCGACAAGCGCCTCATCTGGATCGACCGCGAAAACGACCACCCCGAGGAGTAGCCCCGAGACGACGAGCTTGAGCCAGAAAAGCCGCACATCTTTCAGGCGCGATCTCGCGTCCATCGCCTTTTCCGTGGGTATGGGAACCACATTTCCGCTGCCCCTGACATTATCACCTTACCCGCGTAACATCCTTCGGCGTGCGGCTGTTTTCGAGCCCGATGAGGGCGGCTGCCAGATTGCGCGCCTCGGGCAAGGCTTGGTTTGTAAAGCGGCTCTCGTCGGTCAGCAGGTAGCGCAGACTGGGGCGATAGCGCCCCAGGTGCCCCGGTACCGGGTGAATGAGGTCGGAGATGTCGCAAGGCGCCTGCCAAGGCCTGCGACCGTTATAGAGCACCAGCGGCAGGACCGGTGGCAGTTGGCCATCCGTCGGCACCTGCTCCTGTGCGATCAGGTCTTGGTACAGCAAGGCGACGTACGCCATGATCCGCACGGCCATGTGGCGGTCCACGCTGGACTGGAATTCGATCAGGAGGTAAACGTACAGCCACTCTCGACCCCAGCGTACCCGCCAGATGATGTCGTTGTCGCGATCACGGAGATCGTCGGTCACAAAGCTCCCACTCACCCGCTCCAGCGTGGTGAGGTCGAGCTGGTTGACCCAGTCCTCCCGCACGAAGCCCTTCAGCAGGTCGGCGACCATCTCGGGGTGGGAGAATAGCCGCATATAGCTGGGATCGTGTTGCATATCCGACTTGCGGCCCCGTCTGGACAACGTCGGCACCCAATCAGGTGACCACGTCCGGCTCTGCCCGCCCGGTGCGGGCTTCGATCTGGGCCAGCTCGCGGGCGATCAGGATCAGCGGGGCCATGGCCTCCTGGGTGTCCTGGTCGTGCTTGGTTGGGTCGGGTTCGTAGAACTCCAGATAGACCCGCAGGGTCGCGCCCTGGGTGCCGGTCCCTGACAGGCGCAGCACGATGCGTGAGCCGCCTTCGAAGCCGATGCGTATGCCTTGTTGCTCGGAGCGGCTGCCGTCGATGGGGTCGGTGTAGGCGAAGTCGTCCGCATACGCGACCTGCTGCCCGCCCAGGGTCTGCCCAGGTAGGTCCGGGAGCAGGCGACGTAGGTGGTCCATGAGTCCCTCGGCGGCGGTGCTGTCCACGGCCTCGTAGTCGTGGCGAGTGTAGTAGTTGCGCCCGAAGCGGCGCCAGTGCTCCCGCACAATCCCGGCCACCGACTGGCGACGCACCGCCAGCAGGTTGAGCCAGAACAGCACCGCCCAGAGGCCGTCTTTTTCGCGCACATGGTCGGAGCCGGTGCCGAAGCCCCCCTCGCCACACAGGGTGATGCGCCCGGCGTCGAGCAGGTTGCCGAAGAATTTCCACCCGGTGGGGGTCTCGAAAGACTCCACCCCAATCTGAGCCGCGACGCGATCCCCCGCCTGGCTGGTGGGCATGGAGCGGGCGATACCGGAGATGCCGGACTGATAGCCGGGTACCAGGTGGGCGTTGGCGGTGAGCACCGCGAGGCTGTCGCTGGGGGTCACGAAAAAGTCCTTGCCGAGGACCATGTTGCGGTCGCCGTCGCCGTCCGAGGCGGCGCCAAAGTCCAGGCCATCGGCACCCTGGGTCAGGGCCACCAGCTCCTGGGCGTGGGTCAGGTTGGGGTCCGGGTGGTGGCCGCCGAAGTCGGGCAGGGGGGTCCCGTTCATGACCGTGCCGGGCTCGGCGCCCAGGCGTCGTTCCAGGATTTCCTGGGCATAGGGGCCGGTGACCGCGTGCATGGCGTCGAAACGCATGCGGAACTGGCCGCTGTTGAAAAGTTGGTGGATCGCGTTGAAGTCGAACAGGGCGGCCATGAGGTCCGCGTAGTCGCTCACCGGGTCGATGATCTCCACGGTCATGTCTACGAGGGTGGCGCTGCCGTCGTGGTCCAGGTCGAGGTCAGGCGCGCCAGGGTCAGATAACGGTCGATGTTCCCGGTACGGGCATACATGGCCTCGGTCATGGTCTCCGACGCGGGACCGCCGGCGGCGCCGTTGAACTTGATGCCGAAGTCCTCGTCCGGCCCGCCTGGGTTGTGGCTGGCGGACAGGATGATGCCGCCTTGGGCATGACGCTTGCGGATGACGTAGGAGGCGGCTGGCGTGGAGAGAATGCCGCCGCGCCCAACCAGGGTCTTGGCCACCCCGTTGGTAGCGGCCATGCGCAGGATGGTCTGAATAGCCTCGCGGTTGTAGAAGCGCCCTCGCCGCCGACCACCAGGGTACCGCCCTGCAGGCCGGGCTTGGTGTCGAAGATCGCCTGGACGAAATTCTCGAGATAATGCGGTTGTTGGAAGACCTTGACCTTCTTGCGCAACCCGGAGGTGCCTGGACGCTGTCCGGCGAACGGCTGGGTGCTGACGACACTGGGTATCATGTGGAAAAAACCCTTGATTAACGTGGATGTAACCCACATTTCGCCACGCGCCGTTAACGCCCGTGCCCCGCGCGCCATTTTAGCCCCGAAGGTCGGGGCATTACGGTTTTTTTGCACCCACCGCAGGACCGATCCATGACTGTTGACACCCATAAAGAAACCCTGGAATTCAAGGCAAAGGTCAGCCAGGTGTTGGACCTGGTGATCCGATCCCTATACTCGAACAAGGAGATCTTCCTCCGCGGGCTGGTCTCCAACGCCTCCGATGCCGCCGAAAAGCTGCGCTTCGAGGCCCTCACCGACGAGGGGCTGTTCGAGAACGAAGGGGATCTGCGCATCCGCATCGACGTAGACAAGGAGGCCGGCACCCTGACCGTAGCCGACAACGGCATCGGCATGAGCCGGGCCGAGGTGGTGGATACCATCGGCAGCATCGCCAGCTCCGGCACCCATCGCTTCCTGGAGAGCATGACCGGCGACCAGGCCAAGGACAGCCGGCTCATCGGCCAGTCCGGAGTCGGCTTCTACTCCGCTTTTTTCGTTTCCGATCGCGTCACCTTGACCTCCCGCCGGGCCGGTCTGGCCCCGGAGCACGGGGTGCGCTGGGAGTCCGACGGGCGCGGCTCCTTCACCCTGGAGACGCTTGAGCTACCCCACAGGGGTACGGCCGTGACCCTGCACCTGAAGGAGGACGAAAAGGAGCTCCTGGAGTCCTGGACCCTGCGCATGATCATCGGCAAATTCTCCGACCACATCGCCATCCCCGTGGAGATGCGCAAGGAGTCTTATGGCGGCGAGGATGAGGGCGAAGAAGCCAAGCCCGAGACCCCCGAGAACGAGCAGGTCAACCGCGGCACCGCGCTGTGGATGCGCAACAAGGCCGAGATCACCACGGACGAGTACACCGACTTCTACAAGCACGTCTCTCACGACTTCGAAGACCCCTTGGCCTATGCCCACAACCGGGTGGAGGGCTCCAGCGAGTACACCAGCCTGTTGTTCGTCCCCAAGCGCGCCCCTGGGACCTCTGGGATCGGGATCAGAAGCATGGCGTAAGCTGTTCGTGCGGCGCGTCTTCATCATGGACGGGGGGACCGGCTGATGCCCCTCTACCTACGCCTCGTCAAAGGCGTGGTGGACTTCGACGACCTGCCGCTCAATGTCACCCGCGAGCTGCTGCATCACAACCGCAAGATCGACACCATCCGCCAGGCCAACACCAAACGCAACCTGGGGCTGCTGGAGACTCTGGCGACGGAAGAGCCGGACAAGTACAAGGAGTACGGTCCGCCTTCGGCAAGGTCCTGAAGGAAGGCCCGGGGGAGGACATGGCCAACCGCGAGCGCCTGGCCGGGCTGATGCGTTTCTCCACCACGGCGGAGGGAAGGAGGCGACCAGACCGAATCCCTGGATGGCTATATCGAGCGCATGAAGGAGGGGCAGGACAAGATCTACTACATCACCGCCGACAGCCCTGCGGCGGCTCCCCATAGCCCGCACCTGGAGGTCTTCCGCAAGAAGGGCGTCGAGGTGCTGCTCTTGTCCGATCGGGTGGACGAGTGGCTGGTCTCGCACCTGACCGACTACAAGGACAAGCACCTGCAGTCGGTGACCAAGGGCGATCTGGACCTGGGTGGGTTGGCGGATCAGGAGGAAAAGGCCGAAAAGGAAATGGCCGCGGAGGCCCACGCCCCGCACCTGAGACGGCTCAAGGAGGCCCTCGGCGAGCGCGTCAGCGAGGTCAAGGTCAGCACCCGGTTGGTAGACTCACCCGCTTGTTTGGTGGTCGGGGCCCACGACATGAGCGCCAACCTGGCGCGGGTGGTCAAGGCCGTGGGCCAGGACGCCCCGGCGAGCAAGCCGACCCTGGAGGTCAACCTGGACCACCCCCTGGTCAAGCGTCTGGAGTCTGAGGATGACGGGGCACGCTTCGAGGACCTAGTACAACCGCGCCGAAATCTAGCTTCACCCCTGGGGAGACCGCGGGCCTGACCGCCCTGGGCGGACGGCTGAGAGCCCAGGTGTTGCGCGAGACCGGCCTGCCGGTGGGCGTCGGCATCGGGGTCACCAAGACCCTGGCCAAACTGGCCAATCGTCTGGCGAAAAAGCACCCGGACTTTAAGGCAGCGGGCGTCTGCAATCTGCTGGAGCTCGCCCCGGGGCAACAGGCGGGCTATTGCACTGAACTGGCGGTGGGTGAGGTCTGGGGTATTGGGAGCCGGTGGCGCGCCCGGCTCAATAAGCTGGGGATCACCACCGTGGCCGATCTCAGGCGAGCGGATGTCGCGCGCATTCAGCGCCAGTTCAACGTCGTGCTGGCCCGGACGGTGCTGGAGTTAAATGGTATCTCCTGCCTGCCCCTGGCAAAGGCCCCACCGCCCCGGCAACAGATCATTGCCGCGCGCCGCTTCGGGATCCCGGTGACAGCGTTCGCCCTGCTCAGCGAGGCGGTGGCCAGCCATACCGCCGGGGGCGGCGGCTAAGCTCCGCCAGGAGGGCTTTCAGGCCGGCCTGCTCCAGGTCTGCATCGGTACCAATCCCTTTCAACCGGATGCGCCGCAATATCACCCCGGGGCCACGGTACCCCTCGCCATACCCACCGCCGATACCCCGCGGCTGCTCCGCGCCGCCAGGGCTGGCCTGCGGCCTATTTACACCGAGGGGTACGAATACCAATGTGCTGGAGTGGTGCTGCTCGATCTGGCACCCGTGGGGGCGGTGACGGGGGACCTGTCAGCCCCGGTGGCGCCGGCGGGGGCGGCGGGGCGGGCCCGGCTGCTGGCGGTGCTGGATGGCATCAACGGCCGCTGGGGGCGGGGGACCCTGCCCTATCTGGCGGAGGGTGGGGCCCAGCCGTGGCGGATGCGGCGGGAGC
>JBGAUK010000042.1:0-27127 GCA_044228695.1 Chromatiaceae bacterium
ACTCAGGTGATACCGCCGGGCCAATTCAGCAATGGGCAACGGCGACTCGCGCAACTCGCGGCGCATGGCGGGGGTGGTACGAGCATTCTTATGCAGGTTCACTTGCATGGGTGTGATCTCAGTGTGGCGTGGGGATGGCTAGCAATTCGGCAGCCCCCGGGGTGGCGAGAAAGTCTAGAACCTCCCGGGCACGGAACAGAGGATAGCTCCTTCTGGGTATATAATCACACGGGGCGGAATAGCTACCCGACTACAGGTTTAGCCTGTCGCTCCTGATTCCGTTCCTGATCACCGGCATTGTCGCCAGTTTGGATGTCGCTGGCGGACTGATCCTCTGTCAGAAAATGAATGACCGCAACTGGGTCCGTCCGGATCTGGGCAATCTGAGGCGCGGCATTTTGACCGACGGACTGGCAAACCTGGCCGGCGGTCTGTCCGGTGCCTTTGGCATCGGCGTAAGTAGTTCGAACATTGGGCTGGCCATGGCAACCGGGGCCGCAGCCCGCCGCATCGCCTACGTCACCAGTGCCTTCCTGTTGATCTTGATGTTTTTTCCCCGCGTTACGGACGCGCTCATCTTGATTCCCCTCCCCGTCATGGGCGCGGTTCTGGTTTACATCTCCGCATTTCTCATGGTGTTCGGTGCCCATATCGCGATGTCCCGCATGCTGGATGACCGGCGCACCGCTATGATTGGAGTCGCGCTGGTCGCCGGACTCATAGTCGAGATTCAGCCGGATCTATTCCGATCCGCTCCGGCCTTTTGGCGTCCCTTGCTATCCTCCTCGCTGGCCTTGACCGCCGTGACGGCCATTGCGCTGAACCTGTTATTCCGGTTGGGCACCAAGAAGACGTTGGAATGGGTCTACCGCAGCGAATCCCACACCAACGAGGACATTTTTGCCTTCATGGAAAAATGCGGAGGAGCCTGGGGAGCCCGGCAAGAGGTCATTCAAAAAGCCTCGTCGGCCCTTGCCGAATCCGTCGAATGTTTACAGGCTTCAGAACCCTTGGATACGCTCGTCGTCACGGCCTCCTATGACGAATACAATGTGGATCTCGTACTATCGTATGTTGGCCGGGAGTTGGTCTTGCGTTCGGAGCGACCCTCGGCGCAGGACGTTCTCGAGGATGCGGGGGGAGCCGCCGCGCTTGCCGGCTATATGATTCAACAGTACGCCGACCGCGTGACCTCGAAGCAACGCGGTTCGCAGGCCGAACTGCATCTGCATTTCGAGCATTGAGTCCCAAACCCGTCGCTTCGCGCTTACATTCGCAAAAAAGAGAGACGCAGTGCCCTCACCGCGTCGGGTCGCCTCCGCAAGGACCGGCTCGACGCGTTGCTCAAGCCCGAGGCCATGACCCATCCCCGGCTCACCCGTTAGTTCACTGAAAATAGCATCACCATGAAGCCTCCATCACGCCGAATCCCGCTGTTCGGCCTTGCGGCTGCGATGCTGCTTGCCCTCGCGCCCGCCCTGCAGGCGCTCCCGGAGATCAGAGTCCTCGCCACCGGCGGCACCATCGCCGGCGCCCAGACCAACCAGTCCGATGCCGGCTACAAGGCCGGTATCTTCTCGGTGGACGACCTCATCAATGCCGTGCCCCGGCTTAAGGACGTGGCCGAGCTTTCCGGCGAGCAGACAGCCAACATCGCCAGCCAGACGATGAACCACGATGTCTGGCTCAAGCTCGCCAACCGGGTCAACGAGGTGCTCGCGCAACCCGACATGGACGGCGTGGTCATCACTCACGGCACGGACACGATGGAGGAGACTGCCTTTTTTCTCAGCTTGGTGGTGAAAAGCGATAAGCCGGTCGTGCTGGTCTGTTCGATGCGCCCCGCGACGGGCATCAGCGCCGATGGCCCGATGAATCTCTACAACGCCGTCGTCCTGGCCGGCACCCCGGCCGCCAAGGGCCGTGGACCGCTCGTCGTCATCAACGACACCATCCACTATGCCCGCGAGATCCAGAAGATGCATACGACCCTGCTGAACGCCTTCGAGTCCCCGAACCGTGGCGTGGCTGGCGTGATGAACACCGGCAAGGTGTACTTCTATTCGATGAACACGACGCGCCACACCACCAAGAGCGATTTCTCGCTGACCGGTCTGACCGTGGCGGATCTGCCCCGCGTCGATATTGTCTATTCCCACGCCAACCTGGGCGGCGAGGTCATCGACGCCATGGTCGCGCAAGGCGTGAAGGGCATCGTGCTGACGGGCGTGGGTGACGGTAACACCACCGATGCGGCCCTCGCCGCTCTGGCGAACGCGGCGAAGAAGGGCGTGGCCGTGGTGCGCAGCTCGCGCACGGCCGCTGGCGTCACCGACCGCAACATCGAGGTCAACGACGATCAACTCGGCCTCATCGCCGGTATGGAATTGAACCCCCAGAAGGCCCGCATCCTCCACATGCTCGGCCTGACCAAGACGAGCGATGTGAAGAAGCTGCAGCAGTACTTCTACGAGTATTGAATCGACCGCTATCCACGAACTCAAGGCCCATGGTCCCTAATCCCCTGGAGGAGTTGCGTCTGGAGCTTCACGAAAAGGGCAATGCCCTCCAATGTGGCCGACTCCCGAACGGCTGCTTCCTCTAACGCTCCTCATCAGCCGCAGGAACCGGCAGGCGAAGCCCACTGGTGACGGCCGGCTGAATGGCATGTTCGGGTGTCACCGCGTCTTTGAATGGCATGGACCGAGTCCTAATGACTGCCAGAATCGCGCGGGGAGCAGTCCCGACTGAAGGTGGCGTGGCGCTGCTACGCCGGGACAGCCGATCCGCATGACAAACACGCAGTTGCAGACGCCCGCACGCCTACTTTCCTTGCTGGCCGGCGAGAAATTTTCCTACCAGCATGGCAATGAGAATGGTCATGTACAGCTGGCCGGCAAGGCCGATGAGAACGGTCATGGATCGGGTCAGGTGGGCAACGGCCGTCACGTCGCCAAAACCCACGGTAGTCAGGGTAATGAACGCCAAATAAAGATAGTCGCTGAACTCGGGTGAACCCTGGCTGGGGAGAGCGATGCCGGCGCTTTCCGGGCCGTTCAGGGCGATGTGGACGGCATCAGCGATGTTCAGCAATACCGCGCCAAGTACGCCGAGCAGCAGGTAGCCGTTGACTGAACTGAGAATGATGGTCGGTGTCACGATCCTGCTGCGGGCAATGTGGCGGATCATCAGTACGACGATGAGTGCCAGCGTGACCGAGGACGTCCCGAAGTCGATCAGGGACAGCAGGTCATTTTCGATGAAATGATGGATCCAGGTGGTTCCGGCCGTTAGTGTCGCGAGCGACAACAGGAGGATCCGGGCCCTGGCGGGAAACTCAAACGAGAATATCCCTGCAAAGAAGACCGCGGAGAGCAGCAGGTCGCGAACCAGCGTCTTATCCGTCTGGAAAAGCGGGTAGAAGACTATCAGGATCAGTAAGCAGACGAGAAGGATGACGTTGTTGCGGGCAAGGTGTTCCGATTTCATCATCAAACCAACTGAGCTACGCGCCTTCTGTCTGAGGGGCGGGATGATACCGAGCCCTGGGTGAGGGTGCAAAAACCAATTTGGGGCTGGGATGCGCCTGCCGGGCATGGAAATTGGCCAGGAAGGGCCAAAGGCATCAGTGTAAGATCGGTTGCCCAGGCAGGGGGATTACCCGATCGGTTTTCGCCTGTACCCCATTACTGCTTCAGGAAGCTCTTGCCCCTCGCGGTTTGGCAGGATTGTTTCCATGGATAGCCCAGCTTATGCCTCTAGCCATCCCTAGAGGGTGAAGGAAACAGGACTGGAGATGCAGCGCAGATTTGCACCGGGAGCACGCGTCACCGTTCGCGACGAAGACTGGGTCATCCGCCGAATCGACTTGAGCGATGACGGCGGCCACGCCTTGACCTGCGATGGCCTGTCCGAACTGGTGCGAGGCACCTCGGCCATCTTCCTCGACCGGCTCGAAGACGACATCCAGGTCCACGACCCCGCTCAAACCGAGCTGTTCCAGGACACCAGCGACTACTTCACCGACAGCCTGCTGTATCTCGAAAGCCAGCGCCTGCGCACGGTCGCCAACGACCAGCATATTCACCGCGCCCACCAGGCGGTGATGAAGCGCGCCGACTACCAGCGGGTGCCAGCGGAGAAGGGGCTCAAGCAGGTGCGGACCCGCATCCTGATCGCGGATGGCGTCGGCCTGGGCAAGACGCTGGAAGCCGCCATGCTGGCCACCGAGTTGGACATCCGCGGGCGGGGCCGCCGCATCCTGGTGGTCACCCAGAAGAGCATGCTGACCCAGTTTCAGAAGGAGTGGTGGTCCCGCTTCACCATCCCGCTGGTACGGCTCGACTCCGCGGGCATCCAGCGCATCCGCAACAACATCCCGTCCGGGCACAACCCCTTCAACTACTACGACAAGACCATCATCTCGATGGACACCCTGAAGGGGAACAACGAATACCGCAACTACCTGGACAAGTCCCGCTGGGACCTGATCGTCATCGACGAATGCCAGAACGTCGCCGTCCGCAAGGGCGACGCGGGTTCCTCCCTGCGGGCGCGGCTGGCCAAGAACCTCGCCACCAAGTCCGACACCCTGATCCTGCTTTCGGCCACCCCCCACGATGGCTCGGCCAACAGCTTTGCCTCGCTGATCTGGCTGCTGGACCCCACCGCCATCTCCGATCCGGAGGACTACAGCCGCGCTGACCTGGACCGCAAGGACCTCTTCGTGCGCCGGTTCAAGAAGGACATCAAGGGGCAGGCTCAGGGCCAGTTCCTGGAGCCCGTGACCCGGCGGCTGTCGGCCCGGGCCACGCCCCAGGAAGAGGCCGCCTTCCAAGCGGTCCTGGCGATCCCCTTCACCCAGAAAGGGGAGCGCGCGCACGGCAAGCAGGCCGAGTTGCAACGCGTCGGCCTGCAAAAGGCCCTCTTCTCCAGCCCCGCCGCGGCCAGCAGCTACGCCCGCAACCGCATCGACAAGCTGCGCCGCGGCCCAGGTCCGTCAGGGGCGGAGAAGGCGGAGATTTCCGCCTTCCAGGCCTTGTTGCAGACCCTGGAAGGCATCACTCCGGACGGCTTCAGCAAGTACCAGCGGCTGCTGACCGCGCTCCGCGACCCTGAGGCCCAATGGACGGGCAAGGAGAGCAAAGATCGGCTGGTCATCTTCTCCGAGCGCATCGAGACCCTGAAGTGGCTCATGTCCAGGCTCCCGGGTGACCTGCGCCTGAAAGAGGAGGCCTTCACCCTCCTGGACGGCGGCCTCTCCGACATCGACCAGCAGGAGATCGTCGAACGCTTCGGCCAGGAGCACGACTGCCTGCGGGTCCTGCTGTGCTCCGATGTGGCCTCGGAGGGGCTGAACCTCCACTACTTCTGTCATCGGTTGGTCCACTTCGACCTGCCCTGGTCGCCCATGGTGTTCCAGCAGCGCAACGGCCGGGTGGACCGCTTTGGCCAGGACCAGACCCCGCGCATCGACTATCTGCTCACCGCATCCGAGATCGAGACGGTCAAGGGCGACCTGCGCGTCATCGAGGTCCTGGTGCGCAAGGACGAACAAATCAGCCGCAACATCGGCGATCCCGCCTCCATCCTGCGCAAGCACAGCATCGAGGAAGAGGAAGGGGTGGTGGCCGAGGCGCTGGCCAGCCGCATGAGCGCCGAGCAATTCGAGCGGGACTGTATCGAGCAGGCCGCGGCGCGGGACGAGGAGGATGATTGGGAGACGGCCCTATTCGGCACGGCGCAAGAGGCGCCCCCGGCCGCCGTCCTTCCGGAGCCCCACCGCTTCTTCCCGGATATCTACGCCTTTGCCAAGCAGGCCATCGCCAGGGTTCCCGAGGCGGAGGGCTACCGCATCGACGACCAGGCCCGCATGCTGCGCCTCACCCCGCCCGCCGACCTGCGCCGACGGCTGCGGCGCCAATTGCCCGCCGAGGTGCTGCGCGAGACCGACGAGTATGTGCTCTCCGCGCTCCCCGGTCTGGTCGAGGAATCCATCCAGCGCGCCCGGGAGCAGGACCGGCAAGGCGCCACCTGGCCCGACATCCAGTTTCTCTGGCCCCAGCACCCCATCTGCCAGTGGCTGATCGACCGGGTCATCGGTACCCTGGGCCGCCGGCGCGCCCCGGTCATCACCAGCCCGCGTCTCGCGGCGGACGAGTGCGCCTTTCTGATGCTGGGCCTGATCCCCAACCGCAAGGGCCAGCCACTGATCGCCGAGTGGCAGGCGGTCGTCCGCCGCCGTGGGGAGGACTATGCGATCGAAGACTTCGACGCCTTCTGCGCCCGCGCCGGTATTACCGAACGCGGTCTGCCCAACGCCCTGCGCCCCCTGGACCTGACCCCGCTGCAACAAGCCCTGGGCGACGCGGTCGCCACCATGCAGTTGCACGTCGAAGACCAGGTCAAGCGCTTCAGCGCCGCCCGCGCCGAGGAGGTGAAACAGAGGCTCGCGGAATTGGACGAGCTGCGCGGTGCCCAGGAGCGACAATTGGAGCTGCGCCTGACCAAGGTGCTCGACGCCATCCGGTCGGGGCGCCGGGCGCGCCGCATGAAAGACATCGAAGACGTCTTCACCGAGTACGGCCAATGGGTCAAGGACAGCCTGGAAGTGGAGCCCGTGCCCTTCGTGCAAGTGCTCGCCGGCGTTACGGCGCAGCCTTAGTCCCAGGATCAGCGATGGAAACCACGGAAAAATTCGACGTCTTCCCGGGCATCGTCAACGAGAACGAGTTCTATAGTCACCACTTCTTCGCCCACGTCTTTCAGTCCCGGATCAAGGATTGGCTGCAACAGCGAGCCGGGAGCGAGGCGGAAGCCGATCCGCCGGCCAAGCGCCTGGCACGCCTTGCCGGCCCCTTCTTTCAGCACCTGGCCCGCTACCCCGCGGATGAGGGGTTCACCGCCCAAGTGCATTGGCACCAGGACCTGCACCGCGACCTGCTGCGGGAACTCGGCTATGTCATCGATCCCGAGGAGCAGGAATGGATCGGCGGCCAGCCGCTCCCCCTCTGGGCCCAGGTGGGCAAGACCGCCGGCCTGTCGGAGGTGATCGTCCTGCCCGCCTTCAATCCCGACCAGCGGCCCCGGCAACCAGAGCAGACCACAGATCCCCTCGATGCCACCCTCGATGCGCGGCACTTCGGCATCGAAGAAGTCCCGGCGGCCTATATCGCCAAGGGCAGGAAGACCCCACGCCCCCTGGCGGAGATCCTCTCCGACGCCCTGTTCGCCGCCGATCACCCGCCGCGCTTCGTGCTCCTGATCGGCGAGGTCGAGTGGATACTGATAGACCGCTTCAAGTGGCCTGCCAACCGCTTCCTGCGCTTCGACCTGACGGAGATCCTCGGCAAGAAGCCGCCCGCCGCCCTCAACGCCAGCTACGCCCTGCTGCATCGCGAGGCCCTCTGTCCCGACGCGGGTGAGGGCTTGCTGGACACCCTGGACGCCGAATCCCACAAGCATGATGCCGGGGTCAGCGAAGACCTCAAATATGCCCTCCGGGATGCCATCGAGCTGCTGGGCAACGAGGCGGCGCGACAACTGATCCAGGAGCACGGCTACAGCTACACCGGCACCCTCAAACCCCTGAACGCCGGCCAGCTCAGCACCGAGTGCGTGCGCCTGGTTTACCGGCTCATCTTCCTCTTCTACATCGAGGCCCGCCCCGAGCTGGGCTACGTCCCCATCAACCGGAGCGACGTTTACACCCGCGGCTACAGCCTGGAGCACCTGCGCGACCTCACCCTCACCGACCTGCATACCACCCAAGCCCAACAGGGCGGTTATTTCGACCAGACCCTCAGGAAGCTCTTCAACCTGGTAGCCGCGGGGACCGCCCCCAACCGCCACCGGGCGCAGCCGGTCCTGACCGGCTCGGCGACCCTCAACGCCTTCGAGCTGGCGCCGCTCGACAGCCGCCTGTTCGACCCCGCCAGCACGCCTCTGCTCAACAAGGTGCGCTTCCCCAACCACCTCTGGCAGGCGGTGCTACGCGGTCTCTCCTTCGCCAAGGACCCCAAGACCCGGCGCACCCGCCGGGTGAGCTACCAGGCCCTCTCCATCAACCAGTTGGGGGCGGTTTACGAGGCCCTGCTGTCCTACCGCGGCTTCTTCGCCGCCGAGGACCTCTACGAGGTGATGCCGGCGGCCAAGGAGCCGACCACCGAGGCGGCCGACGACGAGACCGGCGAGGGCGAGGAGGGGAGCGCGAGCGATGAGGCCTACGGCGGCACCACGGACCTGCTCGGCAACGGCTGGTTCGTCACCCGGGACAAGATCGGCGACTACAAGAACGGCGAAAAGGTCACCTTCACCAACGCCGAAGGCCGCAAGGAGCTGCGGCTCTATCCCAAGGGTACCTTCATCTATCGCCTCGCCGGGCGGGACCGCCAGAAGAGCGCCAGCTACTACACCCCCCAGTCCCTGACCCAGTGCCTGGTGAAATATGCCCTCAAGGAACTGCTGGAGGGCAAGACCGCCGACGAGATCCTCACCATTCGCGTCCTCGAGTCCGCCATTGGCAGCGCGGCCTTCGTGAACGAGGCGGTCAACCAGCTCGCCGAGGCGTATCTCACGCGCAAGCAGCAGGAACTCAAGCGCCGCATCCCCCACGACCAGTACCCCCAGGAGTTGCAAAAGGTCCGGATGCGCCTGGCCGACGCCAACGTCTTCGGGGTGGACCTGAACCCCATCGCCACCGAGCTGGCCGAGGTCAGCATCTGGCTCAACGCCATCTATGGCGAGACCGACGAGCAGGGCCGCCCCAAGCCGGCCCGGGTGCCCTGGTTCGGCTATCAAATCTTCACCGGCAACTCCCTGGTGGGCGCCCGCCCCCAGGTGTTCCGGGCGAGTCAGCTCAACGCCCCGAGAAACCTCAGGGGACCGGACGGCAAGTCGGTCCCCAACCCCGAATGCTGGCTCCACGCCGTCCCCCGGCGCCTGAACCTAGCCGAGCCGCGCCGGATCGATGAGATCTATCACTTCCTGCTCCCCGACGCGGGGATGTGCGACTACGCCAACAAGGCGGTCAAGGAGTACTTCGGCGCCGAGCTGGACCGGGTCAAGACCTGGAAGAAGGCCCTGCTCGGTCCCTTCTCCGACCTGGAGATCCGGCGTCTGCGGCAGCTCAGCGCCAAGATCGACGCCCTCTGGGCCGAGCACGCCCACCAGTTGGCCCAGGACCGTGCCCGCACCGAGGACAAGCTGCCGGTCTGGCCCGACAGCGATGCAGGTTGCATCAGCAGCCGCGCCAGCAAGGAGGCCACCCGCAAGGCCGGCATGTTGAGCGAGGACGGGGACATCGCCACCCCCTACCGCCGCCTTAAGCTGGTGATGGACTACTGGTGCGCCCTCTGGTTTTGGCCCCTCGCTCAGGCCAACGCCCTCCCGACCCGCACCCAATGGATCACCGAGGTCGGCGCCATCCTGGAAGGCAACGTCATGGAGATCGACGAGCAGCGGGAGTTGGCCCTCGACGTCCCCACCGAAGGTGCGGCTGTAGGTGCGGCTGTAGGTGCGGCTTCAGCCGCATCCTCCTCCCTAAGGACCGCCAACGACGTGCGGCTAAAGCCGCACCTACAGGAGGTCCAGCCCTCTCTGTTCGACGACCAGCCGGGCCAACTGCCCTTGGTCGCGGCCGGCGCCGAGAAGACCCTGCACGACCGTTACGGCGAACTGCGCATCAAGCGCCTGCGCGAGCACTTTCCCCGCGTCATCCAGGTAGAGGCCCTGGCGACCCGGTTCCGCTTCTTCCACTGGGAGCTCAACTTCGCGGACATCTTCCGTGCCTCTGGCGGCTTCAATCTGATCCTCGGGAACCCGCCCTGGCTCAAGGTGGAATGGGAGGAGAAGGGCATCCTGGGCGAGGCGGACCCCAAGATTGCCATCCGCAAGCTGAGCGCGTCTGATCTCTCGAAGAGCCGGGCGGCGCTCTTCAGAGAGCGCCCCGAGATGCGGGGCCCCTGGCTCGACGAGTTCTGCGAGCAGGCGGGGATGCAGGCGTTTTTGAACGCCGCGCAGAACTATCCGCTGCTTGCTGGGCAGAAGGCTAATCTGTACAAGTGCTTTCTGCCTCAGGCGTGGAGGCTGGCTAATGCGCGCGGCGTGGCTGGGTTTCTGCACCCGGAAGGGATTTATGACGATCCTAATGGCGGGGCGTTTCGAGGGGCGGTTTATCCGAGGTTGCGGGGGCATTTCCAATTCCATAATGAAATTAGCCTGTTTGCCGAGGTCCACCATGCGACCATGTACAGCGTCAACATCTACGGCCCACCGCAAACCGCGCCGGATTTCATCCATCTCGCCAACCTCTTTCTGCCGCAAACCGTCGATGCCTGCTTCACGCACGATGGCAGCGGCCCCGTGCCTGGCATCAAGGACGAAAGCGACGGAGGACGCTCGACCTGGAACACCAACGGCCACCGCGACCGGCTGATTCCCGTCGGCGCGCATGAGCTGGCGCTTTTCGCCCAACTCTATGACGAGGCCGGAACGCCGCCGCTGCAAGCGCGCCTGCCCGCGCTGCACGCCCGGCCGCTGATCGCGGTGCTGGAGACGTTCGCCGCCCAGCCGCGCCGTTTGGGTGATCTCAAGGGCGAGTATTACTCCACGCAGCATTGGAACGAAGTTATTGGCCAACAGGACGGTACCATCCGTCGTGCAACCGGCTTTCCAACTAATGCCGGGCAATGGGTGCTATCCGGCCCGCATTTCTTCGTCGGCTTGCCCTTCTACAAGACGCCGCGCGCCGTCTGCACCGCTAACAGCCATTACGATTGTCTCGACCTCAACCAGTTACCAGACGACTATCTGCCGCGCACCAACTATGTGCCGAATTGCTCTCCGGCGGAGTATGCCGAGCGCACGCCGAGGGTGCCATGGCTGGAGACCCGTGGATCGGCCGCTGACGTTGCCGATTCGGCGGACACGCCCAATACTGATGGCTCCCACGCTCCAACGTGGGAGCAAGCCTCGACGCTCCAGCTTCGCGAACCGGCGGAGGCGGGCCGCTGGAGCGGCCAGGACCGCGTTCCCACGCGGGGCGTGGGGACGATCAAGCGGGTGACGGAGTTCTATCGCTTTGTCAATCGCGAAATGCTGAGCCAATCAGGCGAACGAACTTTAATTGCTATCATAATTCCCCCAGGCGCTGCATATATCCACACCTGTCTAGGGTCCGCGTTCAAGAGCAACAAGACGCTTCTTGACTACTTCAGCCTGTGCATTTCCATTCCTGTGGATTATCGGGTCAAAAGCACGGGCATGGGGCATGCCAATTCATCGCTCATCAATCAGCTACCTGTACTGGCCGATGACCGCTATCGCTCTACCTTGCACGCGCGTGCCTTGGCGCTATCCTGCCTCACCACCCACTACGCCAACCTCTGGCAATCCTGCTACCGCCCCGATTTCCGCCAGCAACGCTGGTCCAGCGATTCGCCGTTGCTCGATCCCGACTTCTTCGCCAACCTCACCCCGACCTGGCAACGTACCTGCGCCCTTCGAACGGACTACGCCCGCCGTCAGGCCCTGGTGGAGATCGACGTCCTGGTGTCTCAGGCCCTGGGTCTGACCCTGGATGAGCTGCTGACCATCTACCGGATTCAGTTCCCGGTGATGCGCCAGAATGAGGCCGACACCTGGTACGACCAAACCGGGCGCATCGTCTTCACCCCGAGCAAGGGCCTGGTGGGCGTCGGCCTGCCCCGCAAGGCCCGTCAGGCCGACCTCAGGGCCGGCATCTCCTTTGGGCTCCAAACACCGCAACGACGGGAGCAGGGACTTGCCCTGGGCTGGGAGGAGGTGCGCGACCTGCCCGCCGGCTGCATCGTCACCAAGACCTTCCCCGACGACACCTTGCCCGGCGGCCCGGTGCAGCGCACCATCGAATACCAGGCCCCCTTCGTTCGCCCTAACCGCGAGGAGGACTACCGGGTCGCCTGGGCTTTCTTCCAACAGGCTCAATGGGAGGACACCCCGGCATGAAGACCCGCGTCTACATCGAGACCTCGGTGATCAGCTACCTGACCGCACGTCCGAGTCGCGACCTGGTCGGCATGGCGCGTCAACAGGTGACACAAACCTGGTGGGACGTGCGCGCGAAGCACGACCTCTACACCTCAGAGGTGGTCGCTCGCGAGTGCAACTCCGGAGACCCCGAAGCCGCCGCGAGACGGATGACCGCCATCGAAGATATCCCCTTGCTGCGGGTGACGACCGACGCCGTCGAGATCGCCAAGTCATTGGTCTCGGATGGCATCATCCCCCAGAAGGCGGCCGAGGACGCGCTGCACATCGCGATTGCGACCGTTCACACCGTGGATTTTCTCCTGACGTGGAACTGCAAGCATATTGCGAACCCGGAGATTCAACGGCGGATAGCTCTCCATCTGGACGCGATGGGCATGCTGCTACCCTTTATCTGTACCCCCGACGAGCTACTTGGAGCAGACGATGAATGACGCGATTCTCGACGAGGTCCGCGCGATCCGTGAGGCGCATGCCGCGGCGTTCGATTTCGATCTCGATGCCATCTACGCGGACATCAAGCAGCGCGAGGCGGAGCACCAGGCGCGTGGCGCGCGGTTCATCGACCCACCCGCTGTGCCCGGTCGGAACCGATCGCCGTACCGGAGCATTCGGTTCGGCCGTCGACCGAGCCAGGCACCGTCAGCCGAGGCGAAGCGGAAGGAATGAGTCTCCGTGCGGATCGACCCCATCATCGACGAGCTGTATCGGACTACCGGGTCGCCTGGGCGTTTTTTTCCAGGACCGATAGCGAGGTGACGCCATGCCTGCAAAATGCGTGAATCGCGACAGCATTCTCGAACAGCTTCGGCGGCTGCGGCCCGAGTTGCGGGATCGTTTCGCGGTGGAGCGTATCGCGCTGTTCGGCTCCGCCGCTCGGGATGCCCTGCGCGACGAAAGCGACATCGACCTGCTGGTGGCCTTTCGCGGCCGGGGGACGCTCGATGGCTATTTCGGTCTGAAGAGCTACCTGGAGCAGGCCCTGGGGCATCGGGTGGATCTGGTCACCGAACGCGGCTTGAAACCCTTGGCGCGGGCCAGCGTCGAGCAGGATCTGATCCGTGTCCCGTGATTGGCGGCTCTTCCTGGCCGACATCGGCGAGCTCAAGATAGGCAAGGTATCGAGACTGATGAAGGTGGAGCCGACGATGAATGATGAGATTCTCGACGAAGTCCGCGCAATTCGCGAAGCGCATGCCGCCCGTTTCCACTACGACTTGCAAGCGATTGCCGAGGACCTGCTGAGAACCGAGCGGGAGTGGCCGGGGCCGAAGATCGATCCTCGACCGCACCCACCAGGCATCCGACCCAGCGCCGAGCCAGCCCATGAAAAACAAGGGGATGCGGAGCACTCGCGGTAAGGATATTGACCGGGACCCAATGCCGTTGTTCGAAGGGCGGCGGTGGCAATTAAGGTAATGAATGACCCTCACATGAGGGTAATGAAAGGGGTAATAACAGATGGGGCCTCGCTGAAATGCTGCCATCGCTGGTCGTGGATGAAGTCCGCCGCGGGGTCGCCGAGACCCTGCGCACCCAGTTCGAGCCCTCCACCGAGCTGTTCCGGGATGGGGTCCGCCGTCTGATCGAGGACCCGAGCTGGATCAAGGGGCCCTATGTACAGCTCGGCATGCCCTTTGTCTCGGGCTCCCAGGGCAAAGGCTTCTTCCCGGACTTCAAGACCGAGCACCCGGCCTTTCTCCATCAGGAACAAGCCTGGCGCCGTTGCGGCGTGCGGCACGCGTCCACCCTGGTGGCCACGGGCACCGGTTCGGGCAAGACCGAGTGCTTTCTCTACCCGATTCTGGAGCACGCCGCCCGAGAGCGGCACCAGAAAAGGCCGGGCATCAAGGCCATCATCATCTATCCCATGAACGCCCTGGCCGACGACCAGGCCAAGCGTATCGCCGAGCTGGTACACACGACGCCGGCCTTCGCTGGCCTCCGTGCCGGGCTCTTCGTCGGCTCCGGCAAAACCAAGTACCAGCCCGGCAAGGCGGGCAAGAGCCCCGAACAGGACAGCGTTGCCATGGGGCCGGGGCACGTCATCACCGACAAGGACGTGCTGCGGGACAATCCGCCGGACATCCTGCTTACCAATTACAAGATGTTGGATTTCCTGCTGATCCGGCCCAAGGATCAGCCCCTGTGGCGCCGCAACGGGCCGGACACCCTGCGCTACCTGGTGGTGGACGAGCTGCACACCTTCGACGGCGCCCAGGGCACGGACCTGGCGATGCTGATCCGCCGCCTGCGTCATCGCCTGCACAGCGACGCGCAACGACTGATCTGCATCGGCACCTCGGCCACCCTGGGCGACGCCAGCGATCCCCGCCCGCTGCGGGGGTACGCCGGTCAGATCTTTGCCACGGCCTTCGACGAAGAGGCGGTGATCACCGAGCGCCGTCAGGGCTTCGATGCCTTCATCGGCGACCGGGTGGTGGAGCATCTGATTGCCGACGACGAGACGGTGCTCCGGGCGATCCGCCCGCGGGCCTACGCGCGGCCCCAGGAGGCCGTGGCACAGGTGCTGCCGGCATTTTTCACGGACCCGGAGGTCCTGGCGGCGCTGCTGGCCGGCATCGACACGCCGCTGGGCCGGGTGCGGCTCGGCGAGGAGCTGAAGAAGCATCTGCTGTTTCAGTCCCTGCTGCGGACCGCCACCCAGGCCCCGGTCACGGTGGCCGAGATCGCGGACAAGATCCACCGCACCCTGAGCGCCCGGCTGGTGCCGGAGGCCAGGGCTTTGGTCAGGGCCCTGCTGACCCTGGTAGCCTGGGCCCGTGCGCCCCATGCCGGGCAGCGGGTGGATGCGCAAACCCCGGTCGAGAAGCTGAGCCACTTGGTGACCCTGCGCATTCAGCTCTGGCTGCAGGAGCTGCGCCGGGTCCTGGCTACCGTCAGCCGCGACCCCGCCGAGATAGAGCTGCGCTCCGAGGCCGCGGTGCTGAGTGAGCGCGAGCGGCTGCGCCTGCCGCTGGTCCAGTGCCGCCATTGTCACACCACCGGCTGGCTGACCCTGAAGCAGCCCCAGGACAGCCGGGTGGTGAAGGACCCGGAGAAGATCTATGCCAGCTTCTTCTCCCGCTATCCGGATACCTTCATCGCCCGCATCTATCCCCGGCCGGAGGCCGAGGGGGCGAGCCAGCGCGCCCTGGTGCCCTTGCTCAGTCACACCCTGTGCGGTCAGTGCGGCCACCTGGGGAACCAGCAGCTCACCCAGTGCCCGCATTGCCAGAGCGACGACGTGCTGCGGGTGCACCTGGCCTGCGCCACCCGCGGCTTACGGCTCCGGGGGGATGGCGACGCCTGCCGCGAGGCAAGGGAGGTCGCCATCCATGACGATACCTGCCCGGTGTGCGGCGAGCGCGGCGGCCAACTCATCATCGGCGCCCAGACCACCAGCCTCGCGGCCCACGCCGTGGAGCGACTCTGGTCGGCACCGCTCAATGATCACAAGAAGCTGATTCTCTTCTCCGATTCGGTGCAGGACGCCGCCCACCGCGCCGGCTACATCGAGTCCAAGACCGAGGGCTACCTGGTGCGCGCGGGCCTCGCCCAGGCCATGGCGACGCTGCCCCCGGTCCTGCCCTGGGATCAGGCCCTGGACGCCCTCGGCCGCTGCTATCTGGACCCGGCCAGCCCCTTGGCCATGTCCCCGCGGGACTTCGTCGCGCGCTTCATCCCGCCGACCATGGAGTGGCTGCGGGACTGGCGGGAACTCACCGCCAGGGGCGCCCTGGCAACGGGCTCGCGGCTGCCGGAGATGCTCGGCCAGCGGATGCAGTGGCGCGCCATCGAGGAACTGGCCCACCGTTCGGATCGGGGTAGGACTCTGAGCCGGGTCGGCATCGCCGTGCTGTTCCCGGCCCTGGCCGATCTGTCGGCCTTGTCGCGGACCCTGACGCCCGAGTTGCGCCAGGCCGGCGGCGGGCTGGAGGCGCTGACGGAGGAGGGGGTGCTGTTCTGGGCCACGGGTACAGTGTTGATGCTGATTCAGGCCGGGGCCATCTTCCACTTGGGGCTTGAGCAGGTCGCGGAGACGGGTGATTTCGATCGGTTCCAGTTCACCAAGCCGCGCAGCCACTGGATACCCCATCGTGGCCGCTCCGAGGCACCGCGCTTCGTCAGCCGGGAGGCGGGCCGGTACGGATTTCTGCACCTGGAGGAACGCGACGGCAATCCGCTGCTCCGCTGGGCCCAGCTCGCCCTGGGCCTATCGCTTTGCTCGCCCGGCATCGTCACCCTGGCCTACGAGGAACTGCTGAAGGCACTCGCAGCGGCGGGCCTGGGGCGGTTCGTGCAACTGGAGGACAGGGGCAACCGGGCACGGGTGTTTGGCCTGGTCCCGAGCCGGCTGAACCTGTATCGGGGCCTGCGCCGGCTGGTCACCCCCACCGGCTCCCAGGCCGTCTGGGTGCCGGAAGACGCCGCGGAGGCCCTGAGCGGGCTGCCCGCCTGGAACAGCCCTGGTGAGACCCTGCGGCCGGAGTCCGTGATCGGGGAAAACTGGTGGCATGCCCGACTCGCGGGCGGCGATGTTACTCGGGTCATCGCCCATGAGCACACGGGGCTCCTGGAGCGGGACGAGCGGATCGCCTTGCAGGACCGCTTCATGGCCCCCGACGACGCCTGGCAGCCCTGGTTCGAGAACCTGCTCTCGGCAACGCCGACCCTGGAGATGGGCATCAACATCGGCTCCCTGTCCAGCGTCATGCTGGGAGGCGTGCCGCCGAACCCGGCCAATTTCATCCAGCGCGTCGGCCGCGCCGGTCGCCGGGATGGCAATGCCGCAGTGTTCGCCATCGCCGATGCCTCCCCGGACGGGCACGACCAGTACTACTTCGCCAACCCTCTGGAGATGCTGAAGGGCGAGGTGGAGGCGCCCGCCATCTATTTGAATGCCGCCGAGGTGCTGCGCCGCCAGCTCTACGCCTTCTGCTTCGATCATTGGGTCGCCGAGGAAAGCCCGGCCCTGCCGGACAAACTGAGCGAGGCCCTCGACCAGGTTGCGAAGCTGGATGGCGATACCCGGCGCTTTCCCTTCAACTACCTGGATTTCGTCAACCGCAACGAGCCCGCCCTCTTCGAGGCCTTTTGCCGGATGCTGGGCGATGAACTGCGCCCCGAGACGCGGGCGAAGCTGGAGGCTTTCATTACCGGGACGGAACAGCAGAAGAACTTGCGTGCCCGTTTCCTGGCCTTTTTCGAGGAGACCCAGGCGGAGCGCGAATCCTGGAAGAAACGCCGCAAGGCCATCGGCGCCGAGGTCGCCCGGCTCAAGAAGCGCCCCGAGGACGAGCAGACCCTGGCCGAGATCGACCTGCTGGAGAAGGAGCGCACCGGACTGGGGCAGCGCATCGCCCAGCTCAATAACGAATACCTGCTGGAGGCCATGACCAACGCCGGGCTGCTGCCGAACTACGCCTTCCCCGAGGAAGGGGTGGCGCTGACCACCATCATCCATGGCGCCAAGACCAGCGGCGAGGAATATTCGGTGCCGGTCCACCGCTACAGCCGGCCCGCCCACGCGGCCCTGGCGGAGTTTGCACCCCGCAACACCTTCTTCGCCCACAAGAGTAAGGTCCAGATCGACCAGATCGATATGAGCCTTGAGCCGCCGGCCGAGCATCGCTTCTGCGCGAGCTGCCATTTCCTGACCCCGCTCACCGAGCTGGAGGCCAAGTCGGACACTTGCCCCCACTGTGGCGACAGTCATTGGGCGGACGGAAGCCAGGTGCGGCCCGCGCTGCGTCTGACCCGGGCCGTCGCCAATATTAAGCGAGCGGACAAGACGCGGATCACCGAGACGGACGAGGCCCGCAACCCCCGGTTCTACGTCCGCCGGCTGTTGATGAACTTCGCTACCGAGGACGTGCGCAGCGCCTGGACGCTGGAGTCCGACCAGGCCATCTATGGTTTCGAGTTCATCGTCAAGGCGGCCTTTCACGACCTGAATCTCGGCCAGCGGGCACCCCTGGGCGCCATGGAGCATGCGACGCTAATCGCCGGTGATGATAGCGCCAAGCCCGGCTTTTCCCTGTGTAAGAGTTGCGGCATGGTGCAGCCCAGCGGCGGCAACAATCACAAGGAAGCCCGCAGGCAGGAGCACACCCCGGACTGCCCGGACCGCCACGCCACGGGGAGCGAGCACCTGCTGGACCGGCTCTTCCTGTACCGCCAGTTCGAGTCCGAGTGTCTGCGCATCATGGTGCCCAAGGGGTTCGGCGCCGGTGAGCGCACCACCTATTCCTTCATGTCGGCGCTGCAACTGGGCCTGCGCAAGCGCTTTGGCGGCAAGGTGGACCACCTGCGTTTCGAGACCATGTCCGAGGCGGGCTCCGGGGACGGCTCCGGCAAGACCTATATCCTGATCTACGATTCGGTGCCCGGCGGCACCGGCTATTTGCAGCAGTTGCTCGCGGGAGACGCGGATACCCTGACCGAGGTCCTGGCCGCGGCCCATGCGGTGATCCGGGACTGCGGCTGCAAGGACAGGCCCAACATGGACGGCTGCTACCAATGCGTTTTCCACTACCGCCAGGGACGGAACCGCCGGCACATCTCCCGCACCGCCGCGCTGGAGATGCTCGATGCCCTGGTCGAGGGCAACTTCCAGCGCAAGCAGGTGAAATGTCTGTCCGAGATCTACATCAATCCCGACTTCGGCTCCGAGCTGGAGCGGCGCTTTCTGCCAGCCCTGAAGGCGTTGGGCGGACAACTGGATGCGGACAATGCCAGATTTCCCGCCGTGCAGGTCACCCAGGACATCAAGGGGGGTAAGACCGCCTATCTGCTGACGATCGGTCCCAGCAAATACTGGGTGGACACCCAGGTGCCTATCGAGGACCTATCCTCGGGACAGACCCTGTGTCAGCCCGACTTTGTGATCTCGGCCACCAAGTCCGCCAGCCCGATGCGCCCGATTGCGGTGTTCGTGGACGGCTGGGAGTTCCACCAGCAGTCCATGACGGAGGATGCCCGCAAGCGCGCCACCCTGATGCTGCGGGGCGAGTACCGGGTATGGTCGGTGACCTTCGAGGATATCGAGGCGGCACACAAGCTCAAGGGGGGCACCGATCTGGAGAGTCCCTTGAGCCTGCTCATGACCGAATCCGGTCAGCAGATACCGGTGGATCGCATCCCGCGAATCCCAGCGAACGACCTGACCTCGAATGGCATCGCCCTCTTGTTGCGGTTGCTCGGTCAAGCCGATGCCGCGGGCCAGGACCCCTTGCTTCGGCTGCAACCCACGGGCCAACATCTCCTGATGCGCAGCGTATTGCGCCCGAACGAGGTGACGGAGGCGATCGAGAAGCGCGGCACCGAGGTCATGAACTGCATGCCGGAATGGCTCAGGCTGGAGGCCCATAGGGTTCATCTGCACAGTCCCGCCAAAGGGGCTCTGCAATGGGTTGGCAAGGCCGAGCCGAAGTTTCTCACCGGTAAGAGCACTTCCGCATATCCGGTCGCGGGCGCCCTGGTCATCGACGATCTTGCCATTGCCCAGGACCCCAAGCAGGGGCGCGGGCCTTGGCGTCAATGGTTACGCCTGGCCAATCTGCTGCAAGCCGTGCCGGGCGTTGCCTTGCTGACGCGCTCCATGCTCGCCGCGGGTCAAACCTTGGCCGTACTTCAGCCCCAGGTGGCCAGGCCGGCAAGCGGCGGCCCGGGTTGGGCCCGGATACTCGACGAAGCCCAGTTCCTCGAACGCCTCGCCCAGGGCTTTGTTTATCTGGCCAACGTTGAAGTACCGCCACCGGATGACATCGGCTGCGAGCAGGAGGAGGGCGACGACTATCGGTTGTCGGAGGGGCTGTGGGAGCAGGCCCGTCTCGTCTTCCTGACTGCCGCCCAGGTAGAGTTCGCGGGCAGTTGGCGGGCCGCCGGCTATGCCGTCATCGAGGAAAGTGACAACTGGTGGCTCGCCGTAGAGTCCGCCCTCAGAGGCCAGACAAGATGACGGAAGACGTCAAGATCATCGTCAGCAACGAGGTCATCAAGCGCATGACGGCGTTGCCGGCGGCCGTCCAGACCAAGGGCCTGGAGTTCATGCTCAAGTTCCAGACCGACCCCCGCAGCCCGGGCATCAACTACGAGACGATCCAGGGCGCCAAGGACAAGAACTTTCGTTCGGTGCGTATCGATCAAGGCTATCGCGGCATCGTCTTTCGGGCACCACGGGACAATGTCTTCGTCTGGCTGCACATCGACGCGCACGATGACGCCTATGCCTGGGCCACCAAGAGGAAGATGAGCGTCAATCCGGTCAATGGTGCCCTCACCCTGACCAACCTGCACTTTGTCGAGGAGACCCTGCAGAGCAAGGCGGCACCTTTGTCGGCCCAGCCCGAGCCCGTCTTCTCCACACTTTCGGACCGGGATCTGATGGCGCTCGGGGTACCCGAGGAGATGGTCCCGGCGGTCCGGACCATTCGCTCGGAGGGCGACCTGGATGCTATGCGCGAAGAATTGCCCGTCGAGGCTTACGAGGGGCTCTTTCTGGTTCTGGCGGGCGATTCGGTCGCGAGCATCCTGGCCTCCCGCGAGACCCGGGTCGACCGGGAGATCGATACGCAAGATTTCGCAAGCGCCGCCGAGCGCGATGAGAGTCGTTCCCGCTTCTATGTGGTGGAAGGCGAAAACGACCTCCAGGAGATCCTCTCCGCCCCACTGGAGCAGTGGCGAGTCTTCCTGCATCCCACCCAGAGACGTCTGGCTACCAGCCATCTGAATGGCCCGAGCCGCATCCTCGGCGGTGCGGGTACCGGCAAGACGGTACTGGCGATGCACCGGGCCAAGCATCTGGCCAACACCCTGGGCGACACGGACAGAAATCTCCTCTTCACGACCTTTACGACGAATCTGGCGCTGGATATCGAGGATGGCCTCAAGTCGATCTGCACGCCAGAACAGATGCGGCACATCGACATCATTAACCTGGACGCCCTGGTGTTCCGCTTGCTCAAGGTACGCCGCTACGAGCATGAGATCGCCTTCGACTTCGAGGCCAAGTGCGCACCGGTCTGGGAGTCCGCCATGGTCGATTTCGATCCCGCGCTGGGCGTGTCGCGGGAATTCGTCCGCGAGGAGTTCGAGCAGGTGGTCCTGGCCCAGGGATTGGCGACCCGCGACGCCTACCGCGAGGCCCCACGCCGCGGCAGGGGCGTCCTGCTTTCGCGCAAGAAGCGCGATGCCCTGTGGGAGATTTTCGAGAACTATCGGCTGCAGTTGAGCGCCAAGGGTCTGAAGGAGCCGGACGACGCCTATCGGGATGCCTGCGCCATCCTCGCCGCCGAAGGGAATCCGCCCTACGCCCATGCGGTGGTGGACGAGACCCAGGACTTCGGCCCGCAGGCGTTGAGACTGATCCGCGCCCTGGTGCCCCCGGGGCCCAACGATCTGATGTTCGTCGGGGACGGCCACCAGCGCATCTATGCCAAGAACAAGGCCAGCATGAGCAGTTGCGGGATCGATATCCGCGGTCGCGGGAAGAAGCTCTATCTGAACTACCGGACTACGGAAGAGATTCGCCGCGAGGCGGTCGCGCTGCTGGAGGATATCGAGGTCGATGATCTGGACGGCGGCTCGGATGAGATCTCCCGCTACAAGTCGCTGCTGCACGGTCCCAGGCCGGACCGTATCCATGGCGCATCGATGGAAACGATTCGTGATGGCATCAGGGACTTCATCGAACAGTGCCTGAAGGACAACCGCGATACCCAGGTCGGCGTCATGGCTCCCACCCTCAAGCTGCGCGACCAGTTGGCCAAGCAGATCCGGGAGGCCGGCTATAAGGTGGCCACCCTCGACCACCGCGAGCGCCTCAGCCGCAAGGATGCGCAGATTTTCGCCATGACCCTACATCGGGCCAAAGGCCTGGAGTTCGACGCCGTGGCGATCGTGGTCAATCGCGAGTTGGACGAGAATCTACGCAAGCTGGTCTATGTAGGAATGACGCGCGCCAAGCGGGCGGCACGGCTTTATCACTGAGTAGCGCCTGCCTGAGAGCGCCGAGCCTTTCGTCGTCTACCAAAAGCATTAATCTCTGATGCCTCAATCTGGCCCCTGCCCGAGCGCCGATTCGATGACACCACTCCTCCCCGCATTCCGCGGCAACAAGGCCGCCCTGCCGAGCAAGCCCTGCGCGGCTTGCGGCCGACCGATGGCCTGGCGCCGCCGCTGGGCCCGCACCTGGGACCAGGTGAAGTACTGCTCCGACGCCTGCCGGCGCGCCAAGGGTGCCCGTGGCTGAGCTGCGCCATCTGGTGCTTGTGCTGGGCGACCAGCTCGACCTCGATGCCGCCGCGTTCGATGGCTTCGACGCGGCGCAAGATGCGGTGTGGATGGCCGAGGTGGCCGAGGAATCGACCCAGGTGTGGTCGAGCAAGCCCCGCACGTCGATGTTCCTGGCCGCGATGCGCCACTTCGCACTGGCCTTGGCCGCAGCCGGCCGGCCCCTGCACTACACCCGGCTGGACGACCCCGCCAACCACGGCAGCTTGCGGGCGCAGTTGCATGTCGACCTCGAACGCCTGCGGCCCACCGGCCTCGTGATGACCGCGCCAGGGGACTGGCGCGTGCTTCAGGCCATCAAGGGCGTAGCGCAGGCCCACGGCCTGCCGCTGGACATCCGCGAAGACCGCCATTTCTACTGCGGCGTGCGTGAGTTCGCGGCCCACGCGCGGGGCCGCAAGTCGCTGCGCATGGAGTGCTTCTACCGCGAGCAGCGCAAGCGCCACGGGGTGCTGATGCAGGGCGACGCCCCGGAGGGTGGCCAGTGGAACTTCGACGCGGACAATCGCGGCGCCTTTGGTGCCGCCGGCCCCGGCGCTGTGCCGCCGCGCGCGGTGTTCGCGCCCGACCCGCAGACGCGCGAGGTGATCGCGCTGGTCGAGGAGCGCATCGCCACTCACCCCGGCCAGTTGGACGGCTTCGCCTGGCCGGTGACGCGCGCGCAGGCGCTCGTCGCCCTGCAGCGCTTCATCACCGAGCGCCTGCCGTTGTTCGGCCGCTACCAGGACGCGATATGGCCGGGCGAGCCGTGGCTGTATCACGCCCACCTGGCGGCCGCGCTGAACCTGAAGTTGCTCAACCCGCGCGAGGTGGTGGCTGACGCCGTGGCCGCGTACCACGCGGGCGCCGCGCCCTTGGCCAGCGTGGAAGGTTTCGTGCGCCAGATCCTGGGCTGGCGCGAGTACGTGCGCGGCATCTACTGGACCCGCATGCCGGGCTACGCCGAACTCAACGCGCTGGATGCAAAAGAGGATCTGCCCGCCTGGTACTGGACCGGTGACACCGGCATGGCCTGCCTGCGGGATGCGATCGCGCAGACGCTGCGGCACGGCTACGCCCACCACATTCAGCGCCTGATGGTCACGGCCTCTTTGCGCTAATGTTCGGCGTGCAGCCGCGGCAGGTGCATGCCTGGTATCTGGCGGTTTACGTCGATGCCGTCGAATGGGTGGAACTGCCCAACACCCTGGGCATGAGCCAGTACGCCGACGGCGGCCTCATGGCCAGCAAGCCTTATGTGGCCACCGGCAAGTACATCCAGCGCATGTGCCCGCATTGCCAGGGTTGCCGCTACGACCCCGCGCAGCGCACGGGTGACCGGGCCTGCCCGTTCACCACACTTTACTGGGACTTCCTGATAAGCCACGACTCACTGCTGGCCGCCAACCCGCGCATGGCACTGCAGGTGAAGAACCTGACCCGGCTGAGCGACGCGCAGCGGCAGGCGATTCGCGAGCGCGCCGCGGCCATCCGCAATGGCGAGGTGGCCTGACCATGGTCGAGGTGCCGGCCGGCACACCGGTGACTTGGGCCGACGCGCTGCCATCCCGCGCTGCCTGGCGCAGCGCCTGCGCAACCACCAGGACGGCGCGGTGACGGGCCTGTCTTAATGCTAAGGGCTGGAATGGCGGGTGTTACGCGCAGCCGCCAGGCGCTTCTCGAAGGTGGCCAGGCGCCGTGCGGCGTCACGGGGGATGGGGTAAAGGTCTGGCGGTATAACACCGTCCTGGTACCGCTTGAGGGCGTCATAAATCATCCCACGGGCCCCGGGCCTGTTGGCGGCACGTGCCACCATGGCCAGGGCTGTGGCTTCACTCAGGCCGTCCTCGCGCATCACCTCGCCCACACGCTGCGCCATGATCCAGCGTTCATGGACCAGGTGTCCTACGGGGCGCTTGGGGGCCTGCTGCGGCACGGTCTCGCCCCTGGCCAGGCGGTTCGCAACCTCGAGCAGCCAGGCCAGGGCATCGTCATCACCCACCAGGGGCCCGAGGCGGTTGCGGGCAACGTCCGCGACTAGGCACACGGCTTCGCGGTCATTGTTATAGGCCAGTTCCAGCAGGTGTCCGTCTATAAAGGTGGTTATGGTCATAGCAGCGCCCCCTCCCGCGGTCCATTCAGGTAATCGCTCCAGAAAAAAAACCCGCTTATTTGGGGCGGGTCTGGGACTTTATTAGTCCGTTGCGGTGCGGTTGGGTCTAGGTATTGGTGGAGCCGAGGGGGATCGAACCCCTGACCTATGCATTGCGAACGCATCGCTCTCCCAGCTGAGCTACGGCCCCATGAATCGGATTTTGGGTCGCTGGGGATGGGTTCTGGCCCTGTGGTGTGGCCCTGAACTTCCGAGGGTGAGAATTGTAGCACCATAGGACCGGCTTTTGACAAGCGATCACAACTTCCCCTCGGGCCGGGGAGCCGCCGGATCCAGGGAAGACTGGGGACTGGAAATTCGTGTCAAATGGCCTCAATTTTGGTAGAGTTCCCCGCAGAGTTCAGGTCCTGGAGGGGATCGGGACTCGACCACCCACTAGAAAAGGCCAGTTCCGGGATGCCCTTCTGCGGCAAGCCGGTAGGCCAGGAAGCCGTCCTCCAGGGAAGGGCAGAAATTTGATTTCCACCAACTTACATAAAGCCATCCCCAAGTAGGATGGAGGAGTATGCCATCATGTCTACAATGCAGATCGCCGGTCGTCATCTCGCGGTGGACCGCAAGGGGTTTCTAGCCAGCTTCGATGCTTGGGATCGTGAAGTCGCGGAGGCCATGGCCGCCGAGCAGGGCTTAATCCTGACCCCACGCCATTGGCTGGTGATTGAGTATTTGCGCGATTATTATAAGGAATTTGGGCATCCGCCTTCGCCCAAGCTGGTCATCCGGGCCATTGGGGACGAAATCAGTCCCCATGTTCCTTGTACCCGGCGCACCCTGGAAGGGCTTTTCCCCGCGGGTGGCTGCAAGCAGGCTTGCCACATTGCCGGTCTGCCGGATTATTTCTGCCATTCCTGCTGATATCCCTTCTCCTGCAAGGGCCTGAACCCCCGGCGGCCTGGGTCTCGTATCCCAGGCCGCCGGGAGGGTCCGCTATCCCCTAACGCTGGAGCACAAGTTCCAGTACCACCTTGCTGCCAAAGTAAGCCAGTATCAGGATCGCAAATCCACTTAAGGTCCAGATGATGGCTGTTTTGCCCCGCCAGCCGTAGCGGAAGCGTCCTATGAGCAGGCTGCCGAACATCAACCAGGCCAGCGTCGAGAGGACGGTTTTGTGGACCAGGTGCTGGGCGAACATGTCTTCCAGGAAGGCAAATCCGCTGATGAGGGCCAGGGTCAGTAGGGCAAAGCCTGCGCCGATCATCTCAAAAAGCATGCTTTCCATGGTCTGCAGTGGTGGTAGGGCGCGGATAAAGCCGCCGGTTTGACGTCTGCGCAGACGATGGTCCTGAATCGCCAGCAGGATAGCCTGTACGCTGGCCAGAGTGAGCAGGCTGTAGGCCAGCATGGAGATGAGCACGTGGATCTTGATGTCCCATCCCACCGCCGGTCGCATGAAGTCCGGGCTCGGATAGCTGGCTTCCAGTGCCAATGTCAAGGCCGCCACGGGTAGGAGGACCAGACCCAGATTCTCCACGGGCTTGGTGAGGCTGGAGATGAGAAACAGGGCAATGACGGTCCAGGAAGTTAGAACCAACGCATTGAAAAAGCCAAGATTAAGACCCGGTTGGCTGAAAATGCCATCGTAGAGAAGCCAGGCATGAAGCGATAGCCCCGCAAAGACAAGCCATAAGGCGAGGATGCGGGGGGGCGGGTGGGGATGCCGGCGGCCGAGCAAACGCCACCCGATCAAGCCCGTGGCGGCGAGATAAAGGGCAATGGCGGTCAGGGCAAAGTAGAGATGATTCATGGAAGTGGATAATCGCATAAAGACTGCGGGTGGGAAACGATGCCGGGGGAGTGCCTGATCAGTGGTCCCTTGGATCTGATACGCGAGCCCGTCCATCCGCCCGGGAAGTCTCTGCATTATACTGGACCGGTTGTATCGCCCACGGGCCTTGCAGGCCCATTACCACTATTTTTTCCTGTTCGAGGAAGATCATGTTCGAAAATCTGCAGGAGCGCCTCGGACGCGCCCTCGACAATCTCCGTGGCCGGGGTCGCCTGACTGAGGACAACATCAAGGACTCCCTGCGCGAGGTCCGCATGGCCTTGCTTGAGGCCGATGTGGCCTTGCCGGTGGTGCGTGCCTTTGTTGACCGGGTACGCGACAAGGCGATGGGCGAGGAGGTGGCGCGCAGCCTGACCCCGGGCCAGGTCCTGATTAAGATCGTCAACGACGAGTTGGTCGAGCTCATGGGTTCGGCCAACGAGGTCCTGAACCTGGCGGCGCAGCCGCCGGCGGTGGTGCTGGTGGCGGGCCTGCAGGGTTCGGGCAAGACCACCAGTGTGGCCAAGCTCGCCCGCTGGCTCCAGGAGAAGCAGAAAAAGAAGGTCATGGTGGTCAGTTGCGACGTCTATCGTCCGGCGGCCATTGACCAGTTGCGGACGCTGGCGGCGGAGGTGGGCGCGGAATTCTTCCCCAGCCAGGGTGACCAGGATCCGGTGCTCATCGCCCGGTCAGCCCTGGATTCGGCCCGCAAACACTTTAGGGATGTCCTCATCGTTGATACCGCGGGGCGGTTACACGTCGATCAGGCCATGATGGCGGAGATCCAGCGGCTGCACGCGGCGGTCAAGCCCATCGAAACCCTCTTCGTCGTGGATGCCATGACCGGCCAGGATGCGGCCAATACCGCCAAGGCCTTCGATGCCGCT
>JBGAUK010000043.1:0-26961 GCA_044228695.1 Chromatiaceae bacterium
AGTCGATGATCCACTCGGCGAAGTTCTGCATGGGCCCCGGAACGCCCGAGGTGACGTTGTCCGCCACCTTCTTGAAGAACCAGAGGAAGAGTACGCCCAGCAGTATGGAGAAGAAGGCGGTATCCAGGTTGATGGCCCAGAAACCCATTGCCTTTGCTTCCGCGGCATTGCTGGCGATGGTCAGGCAACCCTTGTCGGGCAGCACCCCAAAGGTGAGATTCGTCAGATGGTGGTTGATGTAGCCTTGCGCAGTTAGAGCTTCGGAAGCCATCGACTGTCTCTCTTCAAGGTTTCGAACCGGCGCCCCAGTAGGGCGCGATCATCGCCGGCAGAACTTGCGCGGCGAAATAGGCACCAAGCATGGCTGGTACGACCAGCCCCTTCACCTTAGCGATGGCAAAAACAAAAATCCCGACCAGCAGGATCAGCTTACCAATCTCAGCCCCTACGATCTTTGCCAGTAGGGCTGCGGGACGTCCCGCCCGGTAGGGCCCAAAGACGGTGGCCGCAAACAAGGCCGTGGCCAGGATGCAGGCCCCTCCGCCAATCAGGATGGACAGGGCGGCATCTCGAGACATGGCCAGGCCGGAGATGGCGAGGATCGAGGTCAGCGCCGCCTGGAGCACCAGTGTCCGCAGGGGGACTTGAAGCTGGTGGCTGCCAAACGCCTTCATGCCGCTACCCCGCTTGGCGGTGAGTAGCCGCCCTCAACCCCTAAGGCCCAGGCATTATAAGTCCCGTTTATGCCTCGATCAATGCCCGAACTGGCCCATCCATCAATCAGTTTGAATGGTGAATCGGAATCGATCCCCTCGCAAGCCTTAATCACAATTTACTTGATGTGTGCCAAGATGCCGTCTAACTCGTCCAGGCTGTGGTAGGCGATGACCAGGCGACCGCCGCCCCGGTTGCCGGGCTGGATCTGGACTTGGGCCCCGAGCCGGTCGGCAAGGTCGTCTTGTAGCCGGCGTACATCAGGGTCGACGGACCCCGGGCGCGCGACGGGGGGCGTTCGGCCCTCTTCCTCCTGTTGCAACTGGCGCACAAGGCGTTCCGTCTCTCTTACCGAGAGGCCGCGGCTCATGACCTGGGTCGCGGCGGCGCTCTGGCGCGGGCCCTTGATGCCGAGCAGGGCGCGGGCGTGCCCCATCTCCAATTGACCGCGTTCTAGGGCGCGCTTGACGTCGTCGTTGAGTTCCAGGAGGCGGAGCAGGTTGGTGACGCTGGCGCGTGACCGACCGATGGCCTCGGCGATCTGGGCATGTGTCAGCCCGAACTCGCCCAGGAGGCGTTGCAGGGCCGATGCCTCCTCCAGGGGGTTGAGGTCGGCGCGCTGGATGTTTTCGATGAGGGCGATGGCCATGGCCGACTGATCATCGGCCTCCCGGATCACCACCGGGATCTCGCTGAGCCCCGCCTGTTGGGAGGCCCGCCAGCGGCGCTCCCCGGCAAGGATTTCGTAGCGCCCCCCCGCCAGGGTGCGCACGACGATGGGTTGGATCACACCTTGGGCGGCAATGGAATCCGCCAGTTCCCGCAGGCCTTCGGGGTCGAAGTCGCGCCGGGGCTGAAAACGGCCCCGTTCGATCAGGTCCAGGGGGAGGCTGGTCAGGCTCCCCCGGGGATCGCCGGCATCAAGGGTGCCCTCGGTGGTGTCGGCCAGGTCGCTGGTGCCCGTATCCCGCTCGTTCAGACCGCCGAGCAGGGCATCCAGGCCGCGGCCAAGCCCCTTCTTCCTAACATTCATGCCGGGTCAGTCCTCGTTTGGGGTGTTGCTTGGGCGGTATCGTCGGCATCAGGTCATGGCCGTCTGGCGTTTCTGCTGGCGGCGGAGCACTTCGCTGGCCAAGGCCACGTAGGCGATCGAGCCCCGCGAGGCCTTGTCATAGAGGAGAGCGGGCTGGCCATGACTCGGAGCCTCGGCCAGGCGCACATTGCGGGGGATGATGGTGCGATAGACCTCTTCGTTGAAATGGGTGACGAGTTGCGTCGAGACCTGGTTGGCCAGGTTATTACGCGGGTCATGCATGGTGCGCAAGATGCCTTCGATGGTCAGCCCGGGGTTGCGAGTCGCGCGGATCTGGGCGATGGTGTCGAGGAGAGCCGACAGGCCCTCCAGGGCGTAATACTCGCACTGGATCGGGATCAATACCCCCTGAGCGGCCACCAGGGCGTTGACCGTCAGCATGTTAAGGGACGGGGGGCAATCGATGATGACGAATTCGTAGCTGTCCCCCAGCTCCGCCAGGACCTGCCGCAGGCGCCGTTCCCGTTGCGAGGTTTGCATGAGTCCCACCTCGGCCGCGGTCAGGTCGCCGTTGGCGGGGATGAGGTCGAAGCCGGGCACTGGCTCATCCACCCGGACCACGCAGTCCCCGAATTCCAGGTCCCCCAGCATGAGGTCGCAGGCGGAATGCGTCAGGTCACGTTTGTTGACGCCGCAGCCCATGGTGGCGTTGCCCTGCGGGTCCAGGTCCAGCAGCAGGATTCTGCGCTTCATGGAGGCCAGGGACGCGGCCAGGTTGACGGCGGTGGTGGTCTTGCCCACACCGCCCTTCTGGTTGGCGATTGCGATAGTTCTGGCCATAAAGGGGTTTTTAGTCCTGGCGGATCTCGATCAGGTGACGTTCGGCGTCGAGGAAGGGCACTTCCAGCCGGTGGATGACGGCGTTGTTGGCCGCCGGGGTGACAGGCATCTCATCGGGCCGGCGACCCTTCATCAAGAGCAGGCGGCCAGGGCTGGCGAGCAGCGGCTTGACCACCCTTTGCAACGTCTCCAGGTCGGCGACGGCGCGGGTGATGATAGTAGCGAATTTTTCCCCTGGCCGATATGACTCCATCCGCGCTTGGATCACCTCGACATTTGCCAGCCCCAGGTCCATCGTGGCCTGACGGACGAAACGGATCTTCTTGCCGTTGCTGTCGAGGAGGACGAATCGTCTCTCCGGTGCCAGGATGGCGAGGGGGAGGCCTGGTAACCCGGCCCCGGTACCGAGATCGAGGACGGGCGAGCCCAGCAGGTAGGGGCTGACGGCCAGGCTGTCAAGTAGGTGGCGGGAGACCATCTCCAGCGGCTCGCGCACGGCGGTGAGGTTGTAGGCGCGGTTCCATCGCTCTAGCAGGTCAATGAATTGTATCAGCCGGCCCCGCTGGTCCGGGCTTGGGTCAAGGCCGAGAGCCGCTAGCCCGGCGTCGAGCCGGCCGCGGGGAGTCGCCATGGACCCTGTCATGAGGTTCGCCATCCAGGAGGCATTTCCAACGGTATGAGGTCACTCATGCCGAGCGCCGCCGGATATGAATGAGCAGGAGGGAGATGGCCGCCGGGGTCAGGCCGGGGATGCGCGCCGCCTGTCCCAGCGTGGTCGGGCGTACCCTTAGCAGCTTTTCCCGGACCTCGGACGAGAGGCCCCGAACCTGGTCGAAGGGGAAATCCGGGGGGAGGCGGGTCTCTTCCTGGGTGCGGTGGCGATCGATCTCCTGCTGCTGGCGGTCGATGTAGCCGGCGTACTTGGCCTGAATGTCGAGCTGCTCGGCGACCTGGGGGTCCGCCACGCCGGGGCCCAGGCCGGGCAGGGCCATCAAGTCCTCGTAGCCGACCTTGGGCCGGGCCAGCAGATCCAGGGCACGGGCCTCCCGGCGCAGTTCGTCCCCCAGGACCGCCCGGGCCTGCTCGGGGTCGATGGCGGCGGGCCGCAGCCAGGTCTCTCGCAGCCGCTGGCGCTCCCGGGCGATGGCCTCGCGCTTGTCCTCGAACCGGCGCCATTGCGCCTCGCCCACCAGGCCCAGGCGGCGTCCCGTCTCCGTCAGGCGCAGGTCGGCGTTATCCTCCCGTAGCAGCAGGCGATATTCGGCGCGGCTGGTGAACATGCGGTAGGGCTCGGTGGTGCCGCGGGTGGTGAGGTCATCCACCAGGACCCCGAGATAGGCCTCATCCCGGCGCGGCCACCAGGGTGGGTGGCCCTGGACCCGCAGGGCGGCGTTTGCCCCGGCCAGCAGGCCCTGGGCGGCGGCCTCCTCGTAGCCAGTGGTGCCGTTGATCTGACCCGCGAGGAAGAGCTGGGGCAGATGGCGGGATTCCAGCGAGGGGTCCAGATCCCGGGGGTCGAAAAAGTCGTATTCGATGGCATAGCCGGGGCGGGTGATGCGGGTCTGCTCGCAACCGCGCAGACTCCGGACCAGTGCCTCCTGGACGTCATAAGGGAGGCTGGTGGAAATGCCGTTGGGATAGACCTCTCGGGTCGTCAGTCCCTCCGGCTCCAGGAAAATCTGGTGACTGGTCTTGTCGGCAAAGCGGACGATCTTGTCCTCGATCGAGGGACAGTAGCGTGGCCCGACCCCCTCGATGAGTCCGGTGTAGAGGGGAGAACGCGCGAGCCCGGCGCGGATGATGTCGTGGGTGCGGTCGTTGGTATGGGCAATGTGACAGCACACCTGGGGCGGGTGGTCCTCGGGGCGGCCTTGGTAGGAGAAGACGGGGACCGGCTCGTCTCCCGGTTGCGCTTCCAGAAGGGCATAGTCGATTGTCCGGCCGTCGAGACGCGGGGGGGTCCCGGTTTTGAGCCGCGCCACCCTGAAGGGTAGTCCCCGCAGGCAATGCGCCAGGGCATTGGCTGGCGGGTCACCGGCACGCCCGCCCTCGTGGCTCGTCAGGCCCACGTGGATGCGCCCGGCGAGGAAAGTTCCCACCGTCAACACCACGCAGGGGGCGCGAAAGACCAGGCCGATCTTGGTGACGACCCCGGCGATCCGACCCCCCTCCACCAGGAGCTCATCCACCGCTTGCTGGAAGATATCCAGGCGAGGGGCATTTTCCACCGCTGAACGTACCGCTGCCTTATAGAGGATGCGGTCCGCCTGGGCCCGGGTGGCCCGCACCGCTGGCCCCTTGCGGGCGTTGAGGATCCGAAATTGAATACCGGCCCGATCCGTTGCCCGGGCCATGAGGCCGCCCAGGGCGTCAATTTCCTTGACAAGATGGCCCTTGCCGATACCGCCAATGGCGGGATTGCAACTCATCTGGCCGATGGTCTCGATGTTGTGGGTCAACAGCAGAGTCGGTACACCCATGCGCGCCGCCGCCAGGGCCGCCTCGGTCCCCGCGTGGCCGCCACCGACCACGATGACGCCGTAACCTGCCTCAGTGGACATTAAATACCCTTGCCTCAATCATAATGTGCCTTAGTGTGCGAGATGGCATCCAGGGGGAGCGGGTTTAAGTGCCAGGCTTGTGGATGGCCCATGGGTCCTCGACGGGCCTCGGGGGCGATTCGGTGCTTAAACCGCTATAGTACCTCGGGCTGGGCTTGACCTCGTCCTTTCCCGCCCATTTTTGAATCCAATTCGGAGGCCTGTCCCATGCCCACCGCGAACAGCGGCGCCGACTTACCCGCGCCCAACCACGATCTCCCTGAGGGACAGTACCTCCTGGCCCGTGGATGCGCTCGGTTGGCAGTCGGGCGCGCGGCCCAGCGGGCCCTGTCCTTCCCGGTGGGCGAATAGCAGCATGGATAGCGATCTGGCGCGGCAACTGGAGGGGGCGCTGCGGGCTGGTGCGGACATTATTCTTGGCAAGGAACGGGAACTGCGCCTGGCCTTCGCCTGCCTGCTGGCGCGGGGCCACCTCTTGATCGAGGATCTGCCCGGGGTCGGCAAGACGACCCTGGCCCATTTGCTGGCACGACTCTTGGGACTGGATTATGCCCGCATCCAGTTCACCAGCGATCTGCTGCCCGCCGACATCATCGGGGCCTCCGTTTTTGAGCGTGCCGCGGAGCGGTTTCGTTTCCACCCAGGTCCCCTCTTCGCCGAACTGGTCCTGGCGGACGAGATCAACCGCGCCACCCCCAAGGCCCAAAGTGCCCTGCTAGAGGCCATGGAGGAGCGACAGGTGACGGTGGAGGGTGAGGCCCACCCCTTGCCCGAGCCCTTTTTCGTTATCGCCACCCAGAACCCGGCCTTTCAAATCGGCACCTTTCCCCTGCCGGAGTCGCAACTCGACCGCTTCCTGATGCGGCTCTCCATCGGCTATCCGGCGGAGGCCGCCGAAAAGGCCCTGTTGGCGGGTGAGGACCGGCGAGAGATGCTGGCCCGGCTGCAACCGGCCCTCGGCCAGGTGGAGATCCGTGCCCTGCAGCAGGCCACCGGTCAGGTCCACGCCGCCCCGCCGATTATCGACTACTGCTACGACATCATCGCCTTCACCCGGCGCTCGCCGCGCTTTCTTCAGGGCCTGTCACCCCGGGCGGGACTCGCCCTGCTGCGTGCCGCCCGGGCCTGGGCCCTGCTGGCGGGCCGCGACGCCGTCTATCCTGAGGATGTCCAGGCGGTGCTAGGGCCCTGCGTCGGCCATCGCCTGGAGGCCGGGGGCGAGGATGGTCCCGGCGGCGGTTACGAGGCCGCCGCCCTGATTTTGGATCAGGTGCCGGTGCGGTGAGGCCGGGGGAGCGGTTGCTCGGCTTCTTCGCCGCCTTGGTTCGCGTCTGTCCCCTCTCGGTGGGCGGTCAAGCGCGGGTCTTGCGCCGGGCCATCTACATTCTGCCGACGGGTGCCGGTCTGGTGTTTGGCGGCATCCTGATCCTCATGCTGGTGGGGTCCCTCAACTACCAGAATAATCTCGGGCTCCTCTTTACCTTCCTGACCACGGCCATTGTCCTGGTGTCCATGCACCATACCTGGTTTAACCTGCTGGGGCTGGCGGTGACGGCGCGGGTGGGACCCCCGGTCTTCGCCGGCGAGCTGGCGACCTTCGAGATCACGATCAGCACCGAGACCCGGCGGCCGCGGCCGGATTTGTGCCTGTCCACCGCTGGCCATGCGGCGACCCCCACCGACCTGATGTCCGGCTTTATGGCCAGGGTGCGCCTGGCGCTGCCGACTCAGCGGCGCGGCCTTCGCCCCCTCGGGCGGCTGACCCTGGCTACCCGCTATCCCTTGGGTTTGTTCCGTTCCTGGTGTTACCTGGAGACAGCGGCGGAAGCCTTGGTCTATCCCCGTCCCGCCGACCAAGCCCCGGCATCGTTGCCCGCCACCGCGAGCCGTGAGGGCGCCCGGGGCCACCAGGACCCCGGGTCGGACGACTTCGTCGGCCTGCGTGGCTACCGCCTGGGCGATTCGCCCCGCCAACTGGATTGGAAGGCCTATAGCCGGGGTCGTGGCCTGCTCGTGAAGCAGTTTGGCCGCGACCGTTCGGATCGGCTCTGGCTCGATTGGGAGCACCTGCCCCCGGCGGATGTCGAGACGCGCCTCGGTTGGCTGTGCCGTCAAATCCTGGATGCCACCCAGACGGACCAGGACTTTGGCCTGCGTCTGCCAGGTCGCGAGATCGGCCTGGGGCGGGGCGAGGCCCAGATGCACCTTTGCCTGGGCGCCTTGGCACGCTTTGGCCAGGGCCATCATGCCGTGGAAGTTCCAGGTCCTGGCCCTCGTCCGGCCCCAGCCCCTGCCCGATCCCGGCGGGAGGGTAAGGCCGGATGGTGGCCCGGGCGCCCCGCCGCCAAGGGGCAGGACTGATGTTGGGCCTCAACCCTCGGCCCAGGCCCGCTGTCGGGCGGCCGCGACCTGGCCAGATTGCGGTGGTGACCGGCCTCTACGCCGTCGCCGGCCTGAACCTGATACCCCACCTGGCCGCCGCCGTCCTCGGCTATTTTTATTTTCTCCTGGGCTACCGGGCGGTCGCCACGCGGCTCCCCCGGCTTGAACCGGGGCGCTGGATTTTGCTGCCCCTGGCCCTGGTTGGGGTCATCCTTGTGTACCGCCATTACGGCACCCTCGTCGGCCAGGAAGGCGGTTCCGCCCTCCTGACGCTTCTGCTCGCCCTCAAGCTGCTGGAGATACGCAGTCAGAGAGAGGTGCGGCTGCTGGCCATGCTCTTCGCCTTCTGGCTGGTGATTCACTTCCTGTTCGATCAGTCACCCTGGGTGGCCCTCTTTCTTGGCGCCCTGCTGATCCTGGACATGGCGGTATTGGCGGACAGCTCCCGGAGCCTTCCCTGGCCGCCCCGCCAGGTTTTCGGCCTGGCTTTGCGGCTAAGCCTGCAGGCCCTGCCGCTGACCCTGGTACTCTTCATCCTCTTCCCACGCCTGGACGCCCCGCTCTGGTCCTTTCTCCCCGCCCAGGACCAGGCCCGCACCGGCATCAATGACTGGCTGGAACCGGGCTCGGTGAGTGAGCTGGTGCTTGACGGCTCCCTCGCCTTTCGCGTTCGCTTCGACGGCCCCATACCCCAGGCCGAAAAGCTCTATTGGCGTGGTCCCGTGGCCTGGAATACCGACGGCCGCCGCTGGCAGGCCGCCAGGACCGACCAGTTCTCCGGCTTGGCGGCGGTGCCGGCGGCGCGTTCTGGTGATCCGGTCAGTTATGAAGTCTCCCTGGAACCGAGCCGCCAACGCTGGCTCTTCGCTCTCGACGTGCCGCTGGCTCCCCCGGGCAAGGACGCCCACCTCACCCACGACTTCCAGTTGCTGGCCGCCGAGCCTATCAAGGAGACCCGGATCTATCGGTTGACCTCGGCGCCCGCCCTGGATACCGGTGATTTACCGGAGGCCCAGCGGACCGCCGGGCTGGCCCTCCCCGCCAATGTCACGGCGCGGATGCGGGCCCTGGTCGCGGAATGGGGTGCGGGTGCCTTGAGTCCGGCGGCGGTGGTCCAGGCGGGGCTCCGCCATTTTAACCAGGAGGCCTTTTACTACAGCCTCAGGCCTCCCCGGCTCGGGGATAACCCCGTCGATGAATTCCTGTTCGAGACCCGCAAGGGCTTTTGCGAGCACTACGCCAGCAGTTTCGCCCTCCTGATGCGGATCGCCGGCATCCCGGCGCGCATCGTCATGGGTTTTTTGGGCGGCGAGCGCAACCCCTTGGGTGCCCACCTGATCGTGCGCCAGTCCGACGCCCACGCCTGGGTCGAGGTCTGGCTGGAGGGCCAGGGTTGGACGCGGGTTGATCCCACCGCCGCCGTGGCCCCCGAGCGCATCGAGCCGAGTCCCGAGCTGACCGGCCTGGCCAGCGGCCGGCCCTTGCGTCTGCGCATCGGCGGCGTGGATACCTGGGGTCGGTTGGTCCACGGCTTGCGCCTTTTTGGCGATGCCCTGGATGAAAACTGGTATCGATGGGTCTTGGGCCTGGACCGTGCCCGTCAGCAAGCCCTGCTCGACCGCATCGGCCTCGGCTGGCTGCGGGAATATGGCCTTGCCGTCCTCATGGTCCTGGCCTCCAGCCTGGTCATGGGCCTGCTTCTCGTAGCCTTGCTTTACCAGCCCGCCAGCGTGCGCCCCGATCCTCTGGAGCGTCTTTATCGAAAATTCTGCGCCCGGCTGGCCCGCGCTGGCCTCCCCCGTAAACCCAGCGAGGGGCCTTGCGCCTATGGTCAGCGCCTGGCGCTTTGGAATCCTGGCTTGGCCGCCGGTTTCCTGGCCTTTACCGAGCGATATGCCCGCTTGCGTTATGGTTGCACCCCCGTGGGTCAAGGAGATCTGGAGCCCTTGGGACGGGAGTTGCAAGCCACCCTTGACATGTTGCGCAAGGCTCGGCGGTGAATGGCCAATCCTGAGGACCGGAACCCCGCTGAGGAGCTGGTCACAGCAGCTTTTCTATGGCCCTGACGACCTTGTCACTATCCGGCGAGGTGATGCTGGCGAAGTAATCCACATAATTCCCCTCGCGATCTATCAGGTATTTATAGAAGTTCCACTTGGGGTAGGGGGCGCCAGCGGCGGCCAGGCGCTCAAAGAGCGGGTTGGCTTTGCCCCTGGTGACGCTGACCTTCTCGAACATGGGGAATTCCACCGAGTAGGTGAGCCGACAGAATTTCTGGATTTCCTCCTCGCTGCCAGGCTCCTGTTGCATGAAATCGTTGGAGGGGAAGCCAAGCACGACCAGGCCCCGGTCCTGGTATTTGCGATACAGGGCCTCCAGTTCCTCATACTGAGAGGTGAAACCACATTTGCTGGCGGTGTTGACCACCAGGATGACCTTGCCGCGATAAGCCTCGCAGAGATTGACCTGCTCCTCCCCGGCCAGCCGGCGGATGCTGATATCCAGCAGGGGCGGGCATGCCGTGTTCGTGGTGGCGGTCGCGGGTTCCGCGGCGACGCCACTGCTGATGGCGACCAGGCCGATGGCAAACAGCGTTGTCTTCATGTTGGGTTCTCCGGGTGGAAGGGGGATTGGTTGCCTAATGCTCCTGGTAACCTTTTCAAGTAGCCCCTGATGGTGTGCTGGTCTAGGGCGACTGGTCATAAGATAGACCGCCAGGAGGGCTGGTCACTTGCCGACGCAAAAGCTCGAAAATATCTTGCCTAGCAAATCCTCGGAGGTGAATTCGCCGGTAATCTCACCTAGGGCCTGCTGGGCCAGGCGCAGTTCCTCGGCGGTGATTTCGGGGGTGTGTTGCCCCCGCAGGGTGGTGCTGGCCAGGCAGAGGGCCTCCCGGGCACGGGACAAGGCATCCAGGTGACGGCGGCGGGCAAGAAATACGCCCCCAAACTGTTCCTGGTAGCCGGCGATCTGCTTGAGGTGGGCGCGCAGGATATCCAGACCGGTCCCCTCTCTGGCGGAGATGGCGATCTCGGTGCCCGCGGTCGTCTGGGTGCGACCGGGCTTGCGGCCGCTGAGGTCGATCTTGTTACGGACCCGGGTCACCGGAATCTGACCCGGCCAGTCGGTGGGCTTGAATTCCAGGTCATCAGGATCTTGGTTGTCGTCGGAGAGCCACAGAACGGCGTCGGCCTTTGCGATTTGGTCGCGGGCGCGGCGGATGCCTTCAATTTCTACCAGATTATCTGATTGGCGCAGGCCGGCCGTATCGATGATGTGGAGGGGTAGGCCGTCGATCTGGATTTCCTGGTGGAGCAGGTCGCGGGTGGTACCGGGAATCGGCGTGACGATGGCTGCGTCCTTCCCGGCCAGGGCATTGAGCAGGCTGGATTTGCCAACATTGGGCGGGCCGGCGATGACGACCTGTATCCCTTCCCGGATCAGGCAGCCTTGGCGGGCACCGCCCAGGAGCGCGTCGAGCCTAGCCAGGAGCTGATCTAGATCGGCGGCGATGCTGGATTCCGCGATAAAGTCGATCTCCTCTTCCGGGAAGTCGAGGGCGGCCTCCAGAAAGGTACGGAGGTGGATGATATCTTCGACCAGGCCGTGGACGAGGCGCGAAAATTCGCCACTTAGGTTGCGGCCGGCCAGGCGGGCTGCCTCTTCGGTGCCGCTGGCGATCAGGTCAGCTACGGCCTCGGCTTGGCCTAGGTCGAGCTTGCCGTTAAGAAAGGCGCGTTCACTGAATTCGCCCGGGCGGGCCAGGCGCGCCCCCAGTGCCATCAGCCGGCGTAGCAAGAGGTCCAGGATGAGGGGTCCCCCATGACCCTGAAGTTCGAGGATATCCTCTCCGGTGAAGGAATGGGGGGCGGGAAAGAAGATGGCCAGGCCCTGATCTAGTGAGTCTCCCGTACCATCCCGGAACCAGGCCAGGGTGGCCTGGCGGGGTGCGGGGACCCCTCCGAGCATGGCCTCGGCGATCCCGCGCACGCCAGTTCCCGAGACCCGCACCACGCCGACGCCGCCAAATCCGGGCGGCGTGGCGATGGCGGCGATGGTGTCGGCCGCCATGGGGTTTGTCTTTAGCGCTCCGGCCTCAATGTTTGGCTGTGGCCTTTTCGATCTTGTCGGTGATATACCACTGCTGGGCGATGGACAGCAGGTTGTTGACCACCCAATAGAGCACCAGACCCGAGGGGAAGAAGGCGAAGAAGACGGTAAAGACAAAGGGCAGGCTCATCATGACCTTTGCCTGGATGGGATCTGGCGGCGCGGGATTGAGTTTCTGCTGAACGTACATGGACACGCCCATGATGAGGGGCAGCACAAAGTAGGGGTCCGGTGCGGAAAGATTGTCGATCCAGAGCATGAAGGGCGCCTGACGCATCTCCACGCTCTCCAGCAGCACCCAGTAGAGGGAGATGAAGACAGGGATCTGCACCACGATGGGCAGGCAGCCGCCGAGGGGATTGATTTTCTCCTTTTTGTACATCTCCATCATGGCCTGATTCAGGCGTTCCTTATCATCGCCATAGCGGTCCTTGAGGGCCTGGATGCGCGGCGTGATTTTGCGCATGTTGGCCATGGACTTGTAGCTGGTCTCGGACAGTTTGTAGAAGGCCAGCTTGATGAGGATGGTAAGAAAGATGATGGACCAGCCCCAGTTACCTACCAGGGCGTGGATCTTGCTTAGCAACCAATAGATTGGCTGGGCAATGATGGTCAGCAGGCCGTAATCGACCGCCAAGTCCAGGCCTGGCGCTACCGAGGCCAGGGTGTCCTGGAGTTTGGGGCCTACGAAGATACGTTCATTGAAGTGGTGACTGGTTCCTGGCGCGATGGTGGTCGGGTTGGTATAGGTGCCGATGAGATATTTGCCATCTTCACGGGCGCTGGTGAAGAAGGTCTGGGGTTCCCCTGCTGGGGGCAGGGCCGCCACGAGGAAGTAGTGCTGAATGAGGGCGACCCAGCCCCCCGTCGCCTCCAGAGATAGGCGTTCGGAGCGCATATCCTCGAAGGCGACCTTTTTGTATTTGGCCTCGGGGGTGTAATAGACGCCACCCGTATAGGTGTAAACGAAGCGGGTGGCGTCGGGGTCGTTTAGTTCGGTGCGCAGTATCTGCGTGTAAGACCGTGCTGCGAGAGGAGCCTTCGTCTGATTGACAACCTCCTGGGTCAGGTCTATGACGTAGCTGCCTCGAGTGAAACGATAAAGCCGGTGGATTTCGACACCGGCGGGATCACTCCAAGAGAGCACTACCTCCAGTTCATCTTGTCCCGGCTTGAGGGAGAAGGATTCCTGGGTGGTTTGGAAAGTCAGGGAGCGGCTGTCTGCCGCTAACGGGCCGGTCTCGGGACCACGCAAGCCGGATTCCACGACGAAGAAGTTGGGTGGTTCCGGCTTGAGCAGGCGGAATTTAGTTTCTTGGTCCTTTGGGCTCTGGGGGTAATCGAGGAGCCTGGCGCTGACAATTGCGCCCCCGCGGCGGGCTATCTCTAAGGATAGTAGGTCGGTCTCGACGCGGATGGTGGGGGTGCTCGCAACCTCCGATTCGCTTGCCGTTGAGTACCCGGTCGTTGTCGGTAGGGTATTGTTGGTTGGGACAGCCGTTGCCGGTATGTCAGGCGTGGGCGGAACGTCCCCACTCTCGGCAGGGACTTTATCCATCGACGCCGGACTGATGGTCTGCTGTCGAGCCACTTGGGGTTGGCTGCCTATGGGGCCATAGTCCTGTACCCAGGCTTGGTAAAGCAGCAGGAGGATGGCGGCGAGGGTGAAGAGGAGAACGAGTCGAAGATTATCCATGGCCAGTCACATCAAAGGTGCGGTCGGAACGTTTGCAATCAGGAGACTTACCCTAGGGCGAGTCGCCTCGGAGCTTGGGTGGTACCGGGTCGTAGCCGCCTTCATGCCAGGGATGGCAGCAGCCCAAGCGGCGCAATGCCATCCAGGACCCGGCTAAGGGGCCGTGGACCTCGATACACTCCACGGCATAATGGGAACAACTGGGATGGAAACGGCAGTGATTCCCCAGCCAGGGGCTGATGAGGTATTGGTAAGCCCGGATCAGGCCAATCATTAGCTTACGCATTGCTGATCCTAGTTAACGATGTTCCAGTGCCTGAGGAGCGAAGACGTTAGGTCGGCGTTGTTTGCCATCAGGGCTCTTGGTCGACACATGACGACGAAGTCGAAGGGGGCCAGCATGTCACGATGAGTCCGAAAGGTCTCGCGGACGATGCGCTTGAGCCGGTTACGTTCAACCGCCCCTTTAGCGCACTTTTTGGAGATTGCTAGTCCTAATCGCGCCAAGTCTCCTTCAGTGTTCGCTACCAACACCGTAAAGAAGCCGTCCGCTGATCGCTTTGACCTGGAGAAGACCAAGCGATAGTCCGAAGAATTTAGCAGGCGTGCCCTTCTTGGGAAGCGTGTTGATCCCGGCCTGTCCTTCGATGAAACGTCTACCGGATTCAGGGGCTTATTCAGGGAATCAGGCGGGCCCGACCCTTTGCGCGGCGTGACTGGAGCACCTTGCGGCCATTGCGGGTGGCCATGCGTGCCCGGAAACCATGGGTGCGCGCACGTTTGATGCGGCTGGGTTGAAAGGTTCTCTTCATAGCTGAAATCTCCTCTGGAACCTGGCCGGACTGCCGGGTGTTGTAATCTGCACGCGGGAACTCATCCTGTCTTCCGCGAAAAAGATCGCAAATTATAAGTTTCCAGGGCGGGAGGGTCAAACTAAATCTAATGCTCTCAGCGCTAACCCTAACACTCTCCGCCGCTGTCAGGGGAAATAATGGTTTCTGACCTGTGGATAAGATGGCGGAAGGTCGGTAGACTCTGTTCTTTAGGTTCGTGGTGTTGGCGCCCTGAGTGACGCCGAGGAGGGTGGTCTTCCGTGTCAGTTTGGGAAAAATGCGTCGGGTTTCTCAAGGGGGAGCTTTCTCCAGCGGAGTTCAATACTTGGATTCTTCCCCTCCAGGCGATCGAAGATGGTCGGCGTGTACGCCTCTTCGCCCCTAATCGATTTGTCAAGGATTGGGTTCGCAAATCCTATCAGGATCGGATCCTGGAAGTTTGTGCCCGCCTAAGCCAGGGCGAGGTACAGGAATTGACCTTCGAGATAGGCTCTTTGCGGCGCACTGATGTCGGTGAGGCAAGATCAGTCAGTCCCAATCCATCCGGAGAAAGCGTGCCGGTTGATGAAGCCGGGCACAATCGTACGGATTCCAACCTTAATCCTGAATTCACCTTTGATACCTTTGTCGAGGGCAAGTCTAATCAGATTGCTAGGGCAGTGGCCATTCAGATTGGCCAAAATCCAGGTATAGCTTATAACCCATTGTTCATATATGGTGGCGTGGGTCTTGGCAAGACCCATTTGATGCATGCCGTTGGCAATGAGGTCCTCAACTCCAATCCGAGCGCTCGCGTCATCTATTTGCATTCCGACCGGTTTGTGGGCGAAATGGTGAAGGCTCTCCAGCACAACCGGATTGACGAGTTCAAAAAGCGCTATCGCTTCGTCAATGCCTTGCTGATTGATGATGTTCAGTTTTTTGCTGGTAAGGAACGTACTCAAGAGGAATTCTTCCATACCTTTAACGCCCTGTTTGATTCTCGTCAGCAAATTGTGCTGACCAGCGATTGCTTTCCCAAGGAGGTTCCTGGCCTTGATGATCGTCTTCGGTCCCGATTTGGTTGGGGGCTCACGGTCCAGATTGATCCGCCAGACACCGAGACGCGGGTTGCTATCCTTTACAGCAAGGCGCGACTGATGGGGGTTGAATTACCCGATGATGTTGCTTTTTTTGTTGGCAAGGCTATTCGCTCCAATGTTCGGGAACTGGAGGGAGCCTTGCGTCGGTTGGTTGCTAATTCCCAGTTCACCGGCGTCCCCATCAATCTCCCTTTCGCCAAGGATGCCCTGAGGGATATGCTTGCCGCGCAAGATCGGCAGGTAAATATCGTTAATATTCAGAAGACGGTAGCCGAGTATTACAAGATCCGGGTTGCTGATTTATTGTCCGCGAAACGTACCCGCAGCATCACCCGCCCACGGCAGGTCGCCATGACATTGGCGCGGGAGTTAACCAAACATAGCCTACCGGAGATAGGGAGCGCTTTTGGCGGGAGGGATCATACAACGGTCCTCCATGCCACCAACAAGGTCAAAAGTCTGCGTGAAGAAGATTCCGCCATGGAAGAAGACTTTAAGAACCTGTTACGGATACTTTCCTTCTGAATTTATACCCCTGTAATTCCATCCGATATGCGGTAACTCATCAGGGTCCTTCTCCCTAGTCGAGAGTAAACAAAGCCAATGCACATTTGTACCCAGCGCGAGCGGTTGATACAGGCACTGACGAAGGTTGGCGGTGTCGTCGAAAAGCGGCAGACTTTGCCCATATTGGGCAATATTCACATCCATGCCGACGATGATGTCTTGACCTTTACGGGAACCGATCGTGAGGTCGAGATTCGTACCCGTGTCGCCGCCAGTGTGATCGAACCTGGGGATACCACAGTTCCGGCAAGAAAGTTTATCGACATTTGCAGGGCTGTTCCCGAGGACACCGAGATTACTTTTAAGCTGCAAAGTCAGCGAGCCAGTATCACAGCCGGCAAGAGCCGATTCAATCTCAGCACCCTTCCGGCGGAAGATTTTCCTTTGATGGAGATCTATAGTGGTGATCAGAGTATCGAACTTGAGCAGGGTATGCTAAAGGAATTGTTCGATAAGACGGCCTTCGCCATGGCCAATCAGGATGTTCGTTATTACCTTAACGGCCTTTTCCTTAAGGTTCAGGCGCGGGGAGTGACCGCTGTAGCCACTGACGGTCATCGTTTGGCCATGCTGGAGCAATTGGTAGATCTGCCCATCGAAGAACCCATTCAGGTTATCGTGCCCCGTAAGACGGTGCATGAACTTAATCGGTTGCTTGAATCGGGCGGCGATCGAGTTCGGCTTGATCTTTCCCCGCGAACCTTGCGCGCCGTAATTGGCGATACTTTGCTGACATCCAAGCTGGTCGATGGCCGTTATCCTGATTACGAACGTGTTATCCCTCTGATGGCTGATAAGGTTGCTTTTCTGGATCGCGATGCCTTACGTCAGTCCTTGTTGCGCACCTCCATTCTCTCGAATGAAAAATTCAAGGGTATTCGCCTTAGTTTCGGACCGAATGAGTTGACTCTCCAGGCCCACAATCCGGAACAAGAGGAGGCGGAGGAGCATATGGAAATTGACTTCAGCGACGAACCGCTGGCCATTGGTTTTAATGTTGGATACTTGCTGGATGTTTTGAGCGTGATTGATGAACCCCGCGTCGAAATACGATTTGCCGAGTCCAATAGTAGTGCCTTAATGCGTGGCGCTGGGCGGGAAGATCAAACCTATGTCGTGATGCCCATGCTGCTTTGATCTCCTCATGAATCCGTGATTCTAGAAAGAATTGCCATCTCGGGCCTGCGTAACATCCATCACCTGGATTTCTGCCCCCACCCCTCCATCAATTGGCTCACCGGGCTCAATGGCGCTGGTAAGACGTCTATTCTTGAGGCTATGTTTCTCATTTCCCGGGGCCGAGGTTACAGAGGCCGAAAGCATGGTCCCTTGCTAGGTGCTGGCAGGGATTTTCTTGAAGTTTCGGCCCTCCTGCGTTCTTTGGAAGATGATGGCCCGTTGACGCGTCTCAAACTGACTCGGGCGCATGATGAATCGCATTTTCAAGAGAATGGGCAAGCCGTTTCAGGCGTTCAGCATTTGCGGCGGCGTTTCCATGTACGCTTGATTGCCGATAATTCCCAGCAATTATTGGAGGGCCAGCCTGGTTTGCGTCGCCTCTTTCTGGACTGGAACTTGTTCCACGTGGAACCAGGTTATGGGCGGATACTTGCTGAATTTAGGCGGGTCTTGGGACAAAGAAATTCCTGGCTGCGTAGTGGTGCCAGAGGACCTGCTGTTTGGGATCCCGACTATTGTCGGCTGGCCGAGTCCATAACCCGATCACGTCGTGAATTCTTAACAGACCTTGATGGACTTCTTTCCGCGTCAGCCGTGGAGGGGTTGGGCTTATGCCCTGTCCTCGAGTTTCGTCCAGGATGGCCAGCAAAGTTTAAGCTAATGAATATCCTTGCTGAGAGCCTTAAGGATGATAGGGATCGTGGATTCACTTATTATGGACCACCCCGTGCTGACTTCTTGGTGCTCTCCCAGGATCGGAAATCATTGCCATCACGTGGCCAGACCAAATTCCTTGTATTTCTTTTGCAACTTGCTGCTCAGCGTCATTGGTTGAATAAGGGTGGTCCGCCTTGTATTTGGCTCCTTGATGATATTGGCGCCGAACTGGATTCTCACGCCTTGGCCTCAATTCTACAAGCCATAGCCTTAATGCCTGGTCAGGCATTTATCACTGCCGTCGCTTGCCACGGCGAGGTCCCCAAGGGCTATGCAAGTGGGGCTGTGTTCCACGTGGAACGGGGTGCGATCATCGGTTAACCTGTGCCCTTCTTCCTTCCGACCGCATTCCAGCCAAATCAGGTAAAATAGAAATCCAGGTCGGTAATTCGGCGCAAGAAATAGATTCAGGCACTCCATGAGCTACGACTCCTCAAATATCAAAGTTCTTCGCGGGCTAGATGCGGTACGCAAGCGTCCAGGCATGTACATCGGGGATACGGATGATGGTACTGGCCTGCATCACATGGTTTTCGAGGTCGTCGACAACTCTATTGACGAGGCTTTGGCGGGCCATTGCACCAACATCAAGGTGAAGATTCACTCCGACCAGTCGATCACGGTGATCGATGATGGGCGTGGCATCCCGGTCGATATTCACCTTGAAGAAGGGCGGTCGGCTGCCGAGGTGATCATGACGATCCTTCACGCGGGAGGAAAGTTTGACGCCAACTCCTACAAGGTCTCTGGCGGGCTACATGGGGTTGGTGTCTCAGTGGTCAATGCCTTGTCGGAACGCCTTGCCTTAAGCATCCACCGTGATGGCAAAGAGTACCTGCAGGAGTATGCCCTGGGCGACCCCCAGTACCCTCTCAAGGAGGTGGGTGCCAGTAACCTTACCGGGACCGAGATCCATTTCAAGCCTTCAACAGAGATCTTTACCGATACGGTATTCCACTATGACATCCTGGCGAAGCGTCTCCGGGAGTTGTCCTTTCTGAATTCCGGTGTTCGCATCGTGTTAAGTGACGAGAACAGTGGGCGCGAAGATGTCTTCGAATACAAGGGGGGCATTAGAGCATTTGTTAACCATCTGAATCGCAACAAGGTTCCGGTCCATCCCACGGTTTGCTATTTCGTTGCGGAGCGTCAAGGCATCCAGGTGGAAGTTGCCTTGCAATGGAATGAGTCCTTTCAAGAGACCATCTTTTGCTACACCAATAACATACCCCAGCGGGATGGAGGTACCCATCTGGCTGGCTTCCGCGCCGGAATGACCCGAACCCTCAATCAGTACATAGAACGGGAGGATTTGGCCAAGAAGAACAAGATTAAAACCGTGGGTGATGATGCACGAGAGGGCCTGACGGCCGTCGTGTCGGTCAAGGTTCAGGACCCCAAGTTCTCGTCTCAGACTAAGGATAAGTTGGTGTCCTCGGAGGTCAAGGGGGTGGTTGAGGCCCTGGTGGTGGAAAACCTGGATACCTTTCTGGAGGAGCATCCCGCAGAGGCCAAAACCATTTCCAACAAGATGCTGGAGGCCGCGCGTGCACGCGAGGCTGCTCGTAAGGCCCGGGATTTAACCCGTCGCAAGGGTGTACTGGATATCGCTGGTCTTCCCGGGAAGTTGGCCGATTGCCAGGAACGCGATCCAAGCAAATGTGAACTCTATCTGGTTGAGGGTGATTCGGCTGGTGGCTCGGCCAAGCAGGGCCGTGATCGCGCCTTCCAGGCCATTTTGCCCCTTAAAGGCAAAATATTGAATGTGGAAAAGGCCCGGTTCGACAAGATGTTATCCTCAGCGGAGGTCGGGACCCTGATAACCGCCCTAGGGTGCGGCATTGGTCTGGAGGACTATAACCCGGATAAGCTACGGTACCATCGGGTTATCATCATGACCGATGCTGATGTTGATGGCGCACACATCCGGACCTTGCTGCTAACCTTTTTCTATCGCCAGATGCCGCAACTTGTTGAGCGCGGACACATTTATATTGCCCAGCCACCTCTCTATAAGATCAAGCGCGGCAAGCAGGAACAGTATCTGCTGGGAGATACGGAACTGAACGCCGCCCTTTTGCAGACTGCCCTTGACGGTGCCCTGCTCTGTATTTCGGCGGAGACCCCGCCATTGGCGGCAACTGCCCTCGAGGAACTGGCGCGCGACTATCAGCTTTACCGCGCTATCGTCCAGAGGCTAACAGGCCGCTATGACGCAGCCTTTTTGGGGACCCTACTCACCCTCTCACCCTACGGACGGGGCGAAGGGGATGCGGCGTTCGACATTGACGCTTGGCTAGTCGAAATGAGGGACCTGCTGAATGCTCGGCCCGTCCCGGGGGAGCGCTTTTTGGTCGAACAGACGACCGAGGATGGTCCTGCCTATCCTGGACTGGTCGTCACCCGCCTGCGCCACGGCATCCCCGAGACCAGTTATGTGCCCTTTGAGTTCTTTCGTGGCGGAGACTATGCCCGCATCAAGCTTCTAGCGGACAAACTGAGCGGACTGCTATCAACAGGGGCCTATGTCCAGCGCGGAGACAAGACCCGCCCGGTATCCAATTTCGGCGAGGCCATGGATTGGATGATGGACGAGGTGCGACGCTACTACCATATCCAGCGCTACAAGGGTCTTGGGGAAATGAATCACGACCAACTCTGGGACACGACCATGAATACCGAGACTCGGCGACTGCTCCGGGTGACTATTGAGGATGCCGTGGCAGCGGATCAAATATTCACGACCCTGATGGGGGACCAGGTCGAGCCGCGTCGGGAATTTATCGAGCGTAATGCCTTGCAGGCAGGAAATATCGATATTTAGCATGAGGACGGAGGCTGGATCCCTGTATCAGTCGCTCGTACGTGACAGGGACTGTGTAGTGGTTTGAGGTGGATTTAAGAGGGGCGATACGCGCAGGGTGCGGTATTAGCGGCTCTGCGGCAAACTAGCTACAGTCCCTTCGATCCATTCCTCAACCCGCCGATTAATCTCCCCAGCCTTGAGTCCCTGGGTTGGTATGGGATCACCGATGGCGAGATCGATGATCCCAGGGTATTTGTGAAGCCCCCGTCGTTTCCAGAAAACCCCCGCATTGTGGGCGATGGGCAAAATGGGGTATCCCGTCTTCTCGGCGAGCATAGCCCCGCCCAGATTGTATTTGATGTGCTCGCCTGGTGCGGTTCGCGTCCCCTCCGGAAAGATGACCACCCAGCGACCCGCCTCAAGCGATTGACGCCCTTCCTGTAGAAGTTGTTTGATGGCTTGGCGTCCTGCTTTCCGATCAAGGGCGATAGGGTCTAGGGCTGCCATGCCCCACCCGAAAAATGGTATCCACAGCAATTCCCGCTTGATAACCCAGGTGTTGTTGGCCGGCAACAGGCCTCGCAAGGCGATGGTCTCCCAGGCCGATTGGTGCTTGCTCAAGACGATACAGTTTTCCCTTGGCAGCTTTTCCCAGCCATGAATCCGGTACTTGAGTCCGCAGATGATGCCGACTGCTTCCAGATTTAGTCGGCCCCAGAGTTTCCCAAGTTTCGCCAGCATGGGGAAGGGAAGGACCCACTTGAGCAGATATAAGGACGGCGCTATGACTAGGGTGGTCAGGCTCAGGAAAACCATGTAGATGAAAGATCTGAGCATTACCAACATGGTCAACCCCTCATGCCGCGAGAAGAAAATCCGTCGCTGCTGCTAAGTCGTCGAAAACAGGGATGTCACCCAGTTCGCCGGGGTGATTGGCGCAGGTTTTCTGGCCATTACCGGTGCGTACCAGGATGGGGGAAGCCCCAACCGCTAGCGCCGACGCCAGATCTCGCCAGGAATCGCCGATGCAGGGTACGCCGACAAGATCGACCTGGAGTCTGGAGCCAATCTCATGCAACAGGCCCGGTGAGGGTTTGCGGCAAGCACACTTGGCCTCGGGAGTGTGAGGGCAGAAAAAAATGGCTTCTACTTGAGCACCTTGAGACCCCAGTTCTCGAGCCAATTTGCGGTGTATGGCGTTGAGATCATCAATGGTGAATAAGCCCCGCCCCAGTCCAGATTGATTGCTGGCGATGGCAATTCGATAACCACCGTGATATAGACGAGCCATGGCATCCAGACTGCCGGGAATGGGAACCCATTCCTCCAGTGACTTGATATAGTCAACCGAATCCTGGTTGATGACGCCATCGCGATCAAGAATGATCAGCTTCATGTGACCTCTGCACCCCGTCCGTCTGTTCTCATTGCCCCATGGGTTGCAGGCGGGCAATATCCGCTACCCCCAGGAAGAGAGCCTCAAGACCCGTAAGCAGCGCTAAACGGTTGGCGCGTACGCGCGGGTCCTCGGCCATGACCATCACCTTATCGAAGAAGTCGTCCACCTCTGGCCTGAGGCCGGCCAGAATTTGCAAAGTGCCAGCATAATCACCGATCTCGATAAGTGTCTTAACCTTGGGAGCCAGTTCGCGGATTCTTGCCGCCAGGCTGATTTCCTCCGGTTCGAGCAAGAGGGTCTGATCGACGTGATCGCCTGGTTTTTCTTCGCTCTTCTTGAGGATGTTACGAATACGCTTATTGGCTGCCGTCAAGGCTAGGGCTTCGGGACGTTGGCTAAAATCGCGCACCGCCAGGATGCGCCGATAACTATCGCTGGGTACGCGCACCCCGACCGCCTGAACGGCATCAACCTGGTCGGTGGCAAGGCCTTGGTCCTGGCAATAGCCTTTCATCCGTTCCAGCACATAATCAAAAACCTCACCAGCAGCAGCAGTGGCATCAAGTTTGTTGCGAAACTCCTGTGCAGTGAAATCAACCAGCTCCCGCAGATCCAGGTCAAGCGGCGTTTCGATGAGCAGGCGCAAGATGCCGATGGCGGCCCGGCGCAGGGCATAGGGGTCCTTGACCCCCGTTGGCCGTTCGCCAATGGCGAAGATGCCAACCAAGGTGTCGAGCTTTTCGGCGAGGGAGAGAATGCGCCCGCAAGCCGTGACGGGCAGTCGATCTCCCGCGTGGCGTGGCAGATACTGCTCCTCGATGGCGGCGCAGACCGCGGGATTCTCGCCGGCATGCTCGGCATAGTAACGGCCCATGATGCCCTGCAGACCGCCAAACTCGAAGATCATGGAGGTCATGAGGTCACATTTGGCCAGTTGGGCCGCCCGGGCTGCGAGGTCCTCGTCATAGCCGAGGATGCCGGCGATATAACGTGAAATCTGGGCCACACGCTGGGATTTTTCCGCAACCGTGCCTAATTTGTCCTGAAAGATGAGGGTCTTGAGGCGGTCGCCATAAGACTCAAGGGGATGCTTGAGATCCTGGCTCCAAAAGAAGGCGGCGTCCGCGAAGCGAGGCCGGATGACCCGCTCATTGCCCTTTCTTACCTCGCGAGGATCCAGGCTCTCGATGTTGGAGACGGTGATGAACTTGGGTAACAGGGACCCGTCCGCAGAGCGCAGGGGAAAATACTTCTGGTTCTTCTGCATGGTCTCGATCAGTACTTCGGCGGGCACCTCGAGATATTTGGGGTCGAAGCCCCCCAGGATGGCCGAGGGCCACTCGCACAGCGCGGTGACCTCGTCGAGGAGTTCGTCGTGCATGACAACATTCCCCCCAGCATCTACCGCCAGGGACTGAACTTGTTGGCGAATATTCTCACGGCGGAGGTTGAAGTCTGGCTCGACGCGGCCGGTCTCACGCAGCAAGTCTGCGTAGTCCCCTGGCACCCAAAGACGCATGGCGCCAGGCCGATGGAAGCGATGCCCATGGGTCTCGCGGCCGATCACGACCCCCAAAACCTGTCCCGTTACTTGCTCGTCCCCGAATAGTAAGACCACCCAATGTACGGGACGCACAAACTCATGATCCCGATCACCCCAGCGCATACGCTTGGGGATGGGCAGGCTGGCCAGGGCCCGTTCTACCATGGGCACCAGGAGTTCACTGGTGGCTCGCCCCGCTTGCCTTTGGCGAACGACCAGCCAGGCACCCTTATCGGATTCTTGCTGTTCCACAGCAGTCATCTCAACCCCACAGGAGCGGGCAAAACCCATGGCGGCTGGTGTTGGCTGGCCCGTGTCGTCGAAGGCCGCCTTAAGGGATGGACCACGCCGGACCAGTTCCTGATCCGGTTGGGCGGCTTCCAAATTCCTGACCAGCAATGCCAGGCGACGGGGAGTGGCGAAGGTCTCAACGGCGCCATAACCCAAGTGATGTTGGGCCAACTGTCCCTTGAGGCCCTCGGCGAAGGACTGGGACAGGCGGTACAAGGCGGTTGGCGGCAACTCCTCGGTCCCGATTTCGACCAGCAGATCGCGGGTCTCGACCATGATCTTCTCCTTATCCCGCGCTGGTGGCGATCGGGTTCAACATGGGGAAGCCAAGGGCCTCCCGGCGTTCGTAATAGGCCTGGGCCACAGCTCTCGCCAGGGCGCGGACTCGCAGGATGAAGCGTTGACGTTCCGTTACCGAGATAGCGCTGCGGGCGTCCAGAAGGTTAAAAGTGTGAGAGGCCTTAAGAACCTGCTCATAGGCTGGTAGCGGCAGGCCCTGGCCGATCAAATACTGGCTTTGTTGCTCACAATGATCGAACTGCCTGAAGAGGGTCTCGATATCAGCGTGTTCAAAATTGAAAGCGGATTGCTCGACTTCGTTCTGATGGTACACATCGCCGTAGGTCACCACACGGTTGCCCGCTTGGGTCCAGATCAGGTCATAAACACTCTCAACTCCCTGAAGGTACATGGCAATACGCTCCAGGCCGTAAGTGATCTCACCGGTGACAGGGCGGCAGTCAAGGCCGCCAACCTGCTGGAAATAGGTGAATTGGGTCACCTCCATGCCATTGAGCCAGACCTCCCAGCCCAGCCCCCAGGCCCCCAGGGTCGGCGACTCCCAGTTGTCCTCCACGAAACGGATATCGTGGACCAGAGGATCAATACCTAAGGTTCGCAGGGATTGAAGATAGAGATCCTGAATGTTTAATGGGGAAGGTTTGAGGACGACCTGATATTGATAGTAATGCTGCAGCCGATTTGGATTCTCGCCGTAACGCCCGTCAGTGGGCCGCCGCGAGGGCTGAACATAGGCGCAGCGCCAAGGTTCAGGGCCGATGGAGCGCAGGAAGGTAGCGGGGTGGAAGGTGCCAGCGCCGACCTCCATGTCATAAGGCTGCAGAATGACACAGCCCTGATCTGCCCAAAAACGTTCCAGAGCAAAGATCAGGCCCTGAAACGTCGTCATGTCGTCGTTCGTCCCCGCCACGATCCATCTCCTCGGCTTCGCTAAATGTAAAAAAGGATTAAAGTATAGCCGTTGCACAGGTCATTCCGCCATCACGAAGCCCGCAGGGTAGCCGGGTCGTCTTGGCTAGGGCCCCTGATTTCCAAGTTAACCTGTTGCCCATACGTCATTTCTGGATTCATGCCGTCACTTGCCACGGTTGACCGGAACCGGGCGTGATCCATTCACCTGGAACTTCTGATTTCTCTTGAGGTGCCCCAATGACAGACCATGAACTCCGCATTGAGCGGGCACGGGCTTCCGCCCGTACCTCTATTGTCGGCGGTGTCGTCAATGTGTTGCTAACCGGCGCCAAGTTAGTGGGTGGATACTTGGCCAATTCCCAGGCCCTGATTGCCGATGGCGTCCATTCCCTCTCGGATCTCATCGCCGATGGGTTGGTCTGGTTTGCCAGCCATCATGCCAGCCAGGCTCCGGACGAGGATCACCCCTACGGCCATGGCCGCTACGAGACCGTGGCTACGCTCTCCTTTGGAGCCATCCTCATCGCCGTGGCCATAGGGATTGCCTGGAGCGCCGGTGAGCGCTTGTTCAACCCGGAAGAGCTCCTGGTCCCGACCTCTCTGGCCCTGTATCTGGCGGGCGCGTCCGTGGTCCTCAAGGAGTGGCTCTACTGGTACACCCTCCATTACGCCAAGCAGGTCCGCTCCGACATGCTCCGGGCCCATGCCTGGCATCACAGGTCGGACGCCATTTCCTCGGTGGTGGTTTTCCTTGGCGTCGGTGGCGCCATGATGGGGCTCAACTACCTGGACGCCATCGCCGCCGTGATAGTGGGCTACATGATCGCCAAGGTGGGCTGGGATATGGGCTACGATGCCATGCATGAACTGGCCGACCGCGGCCTGGATGCCGAGCGGCTCGCCCACATTAAATCTACGATCGCCTCGGTGGGAGGGGTGCGCGATGTGCACATGTTGCGCACCCGCAAACATGGTGGGCATGCCTCCGCGGATGTCCACCTCTTGGTTGATCCGACTATCAGTGTCTCCGAGGGCCACGCCATCGCCATTCTGGTCGAGCAGCGCCTCAAGCGGGAGATCGACGAGATCACCGACGTCACGGTCCACATTGATCCCGAGGACGATGAGACGGCCCCTCCCACCATGGATTTACCCCTGCGCACCGAAGCTCTGGCTCGCCTCGACCGACACTGGCTGGGGATCGCCGCCGCCAGTCATCGCCAGGGAGTGGTATTGCACTATCTTGGCGGCTGCATCGAGGTGGAGGTCATCCTGCCTTTGGCGGTTTGTGAGGGTGATCCGGATAAGGCGAGGTTCCTGGGCGAAAGGCTCCAAGAGGCCGTAAGGGATGATGCCTGTTTCCATCGGGTGACCCTCTATTTGAGCTGAAGCGCACTCATTTGGTGCGTTAGACTGAGAAGGCGTCCTGACTTGGGGCGCGGCAGATACGGCCGCGGCCAGACACCCAAGAATTGGGCGCCAATAATGGAGCAGAAAGCTTACTGGCCAGCAGGCGACACCCCCGCATCTGGCCGACCCCGTAATCACGGCTATCTTGGCATGTGATCTGCTAAGTAATTGCCATGTCCGCGTCAGCGGCGACCCAAGGATTATTTGATTTCCCGCGAGCTGAGTCTCGCTCCACCCTTACCCTAGAATCCCCAGCACTCGAACCGGAGACCCGCATGCCTTCCAACGTACAGAAAATGATCAAGGAAAACGAAGCGAAGTTCGTCGACTTGCGCTTCACCGATACCCGTGGCAAGGAGCAGCATGTCTCCATGCCCATCAATGTGGTGGACGACGACTTCTTCACGGAAGGAAAGATGTTCGACGGTTCCTCCATCGCCGGCTGGAAGGGAATCCAGGAGTCCGATATGGTGCTCATGCCCGAGGCCAGCACGGCGGTGATGGATCCCTTCGCGGATGAGAAGACCCTGATCCTGCGCTGCGACATCCTGGAGCCCAACACCATGCAGGGCTACGAGCGCGATCC
>JBGAUK010000044.1:0-26583 GCA_044228695.1 Chromatiaceae bacterium
GCTTGAAGTTATCGTAGCCGACCAGCCGCACATGGTTATTGGGGTTAGCCTTGTGGCAAGCCTCGGCCGCGGCCAGCACCAGATCCACGTCGGTTTCGCCAAACATCGGCAGTTTCCACATGTACCAGTAGGAATCCATCAGGTACTCGGGCTCGATGTGCTCGATGGACGGGTTCCAGCCCTTCTTCACCAGGTATTCGACCTGCTGCTTGATGCTGGCCGCGTCCATGGCCGGCAGGTAGGAGAAGGTCTCGAATTTGCGGCTGGCGGGATCGCTCAAGCGGCTTTTGTAATCCAAAACTTCAGACATTTCACTTCCTCTTCAATTGGGTATCGATACCCCCGGAGCGGCGGTGCCGCGCATCCGGGAGGTCATGGCATCAAAGGCACCAGGTTACTTGTGGGACACGTCCAGCTTGTCGACGGTGTCGAACTCGAACTTGATCTCTTTCCAGGTTTCCATGGCGATCTTGAGCTCCGGGCTGTGCGCGGCGGCGGCCGTCAGGATGTCCTTACCTTCCTTCTCGATGGCACGACCCTGGTTGCGGGCTTGGACACAGGCTTCCAGCGCGACGCGGTTGGCGGCGGCGCCGGCAGCGTTGCCCCAGGGGTGGCCCAGGGTGCCACCACCGAACTGCAGGACGGAGTCATCGCCGAAGATGGAGACCAGGGCGGGCATGTGCCAGACGTGGATACCACCCGAGGCAACCGGAATCACGCCGGGCATGGAGCCCCAGTCCTGATCAAAGAAGAGGCCGCGTGAGCGATCTTCCTTGATGAACTTGTCACGCATGGTGTCGATCCAGCCCAGGGTCGCCTCGCGGTCGCCTTCCAGCTTGCCCACCACGGTACCGGAGTGCAGGTGGTCGCCACCGGACAGACGCAGCACCTTGGTCAGGACGCGGAAGTGGATACCGTGGTGCGGGTTGCGGTCGAGGACGGCGTGCATGGCGCGGTGGATGTGCAACAACATGCCGTTATTGCGGCACCAGTTGGCCAGACCCGTGTTGGCGGTCAGACCGCCGGTCAGGTAGTCATGCATGATGATGGGGGCGCCGATTTCCTTGGCGAACTCGGCCCGCTTGTACATCTCTTCCGGCGTCGGGGCGGTGACGTTCAGGTAGTGACCCTTGCGCTCGCCGGTTTCGCGTTCGGCTTTCAGCGTGGCTTCGTGGACGAAGGAGAAACGGTCACGCCAACGCATGAAGGGCTGGCTGTTGACGTTCTCGTCGTCCTTGGTGAAGTCCAGACCACCGCGCAGGCACTCGTACACGGCGCGGCCGTAGTTCTTGGCGGACAGACCCAGCTTCGGCTTGATGGTGCAGCCCAGCAGCGGACGGCCGTACTTGTTCATACGGTCACGCTCGACCTGGATGCCAGCGGGCGGGCCGCCACAGGTCTTGACGTAGGCGATCGGGAAGCGAATGTCTTCCAGACGCAGGGCGCGCAGGGCCTTGAAGCCGAAAACGTTGCCGACCAGCGAGGTCAGCACGTTAACAACGGAGCCCTCTTCGAACAGATCGATCGGATAGGCGACAAAGGCGTAGAAGCAGGTGTCGTCACCCGGCACGTCTTCGATGCGATAGGCGCGGCCCTTGTAATAGTCCAGGTCAGTCAGCAAATCAGTCCACACCGTGGTCCAGGTGCCGGTGGAGGATTCGGCGGCCACGGCGGCGGCAACTTCTTCACGCGGAACGCCCGGCTGTGGAGTAACCTTGAAGCAGGCGAGGATGTCGGTATCCAGCGGGGTGTAGTCCGGAGTCCAGTAGGTCTGGCGATATTCCTTCACGCCAGCGTTATAGGTCTTCACAGCCATGGTTCGCTCCTAGAGAGTCAGTGGATCAGTGGTGTGCGCGCCCCGACCTAAGGCTTGGGCAAGTCAGGATTTGGTGCGCGACCTGGTAGACTATAAGGCTATTAAGATATAAATAACAATAATATCTAAATATGCTTAGCATTTACTCCAACATATGATTTATCACTGGACCCTGCAACAGATGCGCCTGTTCGAGGCTGTGGCGCGGCACCGCAGCTTTACCCGCGCGGCGGAAGAACTGCATCTGACCCAGCCGGCAGTCTCCATCCAGATCAAACGTCTGGGGGAAAGCATCGGCATGCCCCTGATCCAGCAAGTTGGCAAGAAACTCTTTCTCACCCGCGCCGGCGAGGAGGTCTACGCCACCTTCAGCGAGGTCTCGGATCAGCTCAAGGGGCTCGCCAGCACCATCGCCGACATGAAGGGCCGCGTGGCCGGGTCCTTGCGCGTCGGCGCCGTGAGTTCGGCGAAATTTTTCCTGCCGCATTTTCTCGGCCGGTTTTTGCGCGAATACCCGGATGTCAAGCCCCTGCTCAAGGTGACCAACCGGGAGCAGGTGATCGAGCGCCTCATCGCCAACGAGGACGATCTGGTCATCATGGGCCAGGTGCCGCGAGACCTGTCCTTGAATGTTCATCCCTTCCTGGAGAACCTCCTGATGCCAATCGCCCACCCGGACCACCCCCTGGCGCGCGAACGCCAGATACCGTTGGAGCGATTCGCGGCGGAAAGTTTCCTGATGCGGGAGCCCGGTTCCGGCACACGTCTGACGACCGAGCGCCTGCTCGCCGCGCGGGGCATCAAGGCCAACATTTACATGGAGCTGGGGTCGAGCGAGGCGATCAAGCAGGCCGTCATGGCGGGGCTAGGCGTGTCGGTGCAGTCCATGAGCAGCATGTCCCTGGAGTTGGAAGTCAGTCGTATCGCTCTGCTGGACGTGGAGGACTTCCCCTTACGCGGCATGTGGCATGCCGTGTACCTGCAAGGTAAGCACTTGAGCCTGACGGCCGCGACCTTCCTGAACTTCCTGGTGACGGACCGCGCCGAAGGCTTAAGTCAGCCTCGGTAAGTATTCTCACTCCGGGCCGGTGGCATTAAGGGCTCGATTGCCCTCATTCCTGACGTTCAGGCTGCCCTAAGGGGTCCACCGCAATGGGCTCAAAGGCCTGATGCGCGGGGTCGTAGTGCCACAGCGAACCCTCCGCCAGATCGAAATACCAGCCATGCAGGTGCATCGCACCGGTCGCGACGCGGTGCGCGATCCAGGGATAGGTCATCAGGTTCTCGAGCGATACCAGGATGGCGGCCTGCTCGCACGCCCGCGCCTGCAGGGCAGGCGGCTTGTTGGGCAGCTCGGTCAGCACGCGATCATGCGCCCGTTGCGCGATACCGACCCACTTGCCGATGAATTCGCCGCCCGGCCCGGCCCCACTCATCAAAGCATGGATGCCACCGCATTGGGCATGACCGAGCACGATGATGTGCTCGACGGCGAGCGACAGCACGGCGAATTCCAGCGCCGCCGGCACGCTGGCGAAGCTACCGCCCGGCTCATAGGGCGGCACCAGGTTCGCCACGTTACGCACCACGAAGACATCGCCGGGTTCCGCTCCCGTCAAGATGGCCGGGTCCACACGGGAGTCGGCGCAGGCCACGATGAGCGACTTGGGCTGTTGCCCTTGCCGCAGCCGCTCGAACAGGGCTCGATCCGCGCTGAAGTACTTTTCCTGGAAGCGCCTGAAACCGGCGATAAAACGGGCGATGTCTTTCATACCGCGGCACCCGCTCGCCAGACGGCGATGCCCTCTGCCAGCGGCGGGGGGCCATGATAGCGTTTAGCCAAAGAGGCCAGACATTCCGCCGGAGCCTTCTCGAACCCGATGGTGATGACGGCGCGAGCCAGGTACATGATCCTTTACTTCCGCATGGCTTAAGAGAGTGGCCATCATATAGTGGACCCTAAAATTGAGACAGCCCCTGATTTTACCGGTGCGCTCAAGGCGGGGCGATGGACATAGAGCGTTGGCGGGGCGACAGCACCGGGACCAACTCACCCCCTTCCCGCGTACCAGTATCGGTAATGCCCCTTCTACCCTCGGTGTAGCACGGAGTGCAAAGCCTCACGCAGACGATGGATGCCTTGGGCGGCAACCGGATAGACCGGGTACTTACTTCCGCCCTTCCCTATTCAAAAGCCAGGGTGAGGGCGTAGACTTCAGCTCCATTCGCCAATCGGGCGCTTGTCTTCCCGATCTCGCGAGACCAGACCGATAAGAACAAGAGGAGTAGGAGTGTGGATGGGCAGCAGGCGCAGCGGGAGCTAGATCAGCTTCTGGCCATTACACGACTCCGCGTCATCGTCGGCTACCTCGGCGAGAAGGCCCAGTTCGACTGGTGGCCCAGTGGCTTCCTGACCCCTGCCAGTGCCGCTTTCCTGAACCCAGTGTTCGCCCGCACCACGCCTTTGGCCCAGTACCAGGGGATCAAGGAAGCGGCCCGGCGGGTGCATGACGACCACATCGGTGTCGGCCGGGTATTCCACCTGTTTCGCCTGCCCGAGACCCTGGAGCAATCCCTGTTCGAGGTTCTCCAGGACCCGGCTACGGCCACCGCGGCGCACCAGGACATCAGCTCGCAGGCCACTGCGCTCGCCGCGCTCCAGTCCTTTTGCAGGGGCCCGGCAGCCGCGCAGCAGCAAGGCCCCATCCAGATCGGCACCTCCGCGGACCTCAATGACAGCACCTGGATCGCCGCCGCTGGCTGCTACCACGCCGCCTTCACCCTGGGGATGCGCTCCTACCCCTACCTTGTGGATCCGGCGTGACGACCAAGCGCCAGTACACCACGCAACTCCAGGCGGGCCTGGGTCTGCTCCTGGAGACCCGGTTGCTGCTGCGCATCTGGGAGCCTGGCATGACCAGCCCGGCCCTTTACCAGGCCGCCTTGCATTCCGGTGAATTCCCCAACGTCTCAGCCCGGCGGCTGCGCAACATCGTCCGCGAGTGTTTCGCGCCGCGCTACTTGTTGGCCGCCGGACAACCAGCGCGGTACTTGAAGCAGCTCGCCGGCGCACTCGCGCCTGCCGAGCTGAACCAACTCTTCTTTCTCCATACCTGCCGAGCCAACCCGATCCTCGCGGACTTCGTCCGGGAGCTGTTCTGGGGGCGTTACGCCGCGGGCGACGACCAGGTCACCCTGGACGAAGCCAGGGCCTTCGTCCGCCGCGGCATCGATGATGGCAAGACCGCCAAACGCTGGTCGGACAGCACGGTGCAGCGCGTCACGTCCTATCTGCTCGGCTGCTGCACCGACTATGGCCTCCTCGGCAGGCGCACTCTCTCGGCGCGCGCCATCGTCCCGTACCGCATCGAGGCCACTACCGCGGCCTATCTCGCCCATGACCTGCATTTCGCCGGCCTCGGTGACAACGCCCTGCTCACCCACCCGGACTGGCAGCTCTTCGGCCTGGCGCGCGAGGATGTCCGGGACGAGTTGAAGCGGTTGTCCCTGCGGGGTCACCTCATCCTGCAATCCGCCGGGGAGATCGCGCACATCGGCTGGAAGCACCAGCACCTGGAGGACCTCGTCGGTGTCCTCGCTGAAGGCTGATTTCAACGAGTTGCTCGCCCGCATTCGCCAGGGTCGCGCCTTCGCCCATGCGAGTTTCGAGCCCATCTTCTACCTCGTCTTTCACCCCAGCCAGCTACTTGAGGTCAAGCGCCAGACGCCGGCCTGGATGGCCAAGCTGCGCAACGAAGGCTTCGAGGTGACCCTCTTCTCCATCGCGGAGCACGTCACCGACATCCTGAGCAAGGCGCCTCTGCGCCAGGTGTGGTTGGCGGCGGACGCCAAGCACCCGCTGGATTGGACCAAGACCAGCCAGTCACTCGCCAACGCCCTCGTCAAGGGCGACGCCCTGCAATCGCGCCTCGAAGCGGTACTGACGGGGTTAGAGGGCAGCGAGAACACCCTCCTGCTGGTGACAGACCTCGAGGCCCTGCACCCCTATCTGCGTATTGGCGCCATCGAGGCCCAACTCCAGGGCAAGTTCCACGTCCCCACGGTCTTCCTCTACCCCGGCGTGCGCACCGGCAAGACGCGGCTCAAGTTCCTCGGCTTCTACCCGGAAGACGGCAACTACCGCTCAGTGCACGTCGGCGGCTGAGCAGCGCAACCCAGGCACCGGACGGCACCGACCATGAAGATTCGCGATCTCTTCGACCCCGCCAGGGACATCTACCGCACCATCGAGAAGGTGATCAGCTACGGCGCGGCGCAGGAGCAACGGCTCAAGGCCGAGATCTCCGAGTACGTGGTCACGGACAGCATCGACGAGCAGACCGAGAAGCTGCTCAGCAAGATGCAGGCGGCCATGGAGGCGGGCGGCCAGTACGAGGTCGGCGTCTGGGTGTCCGGGTTTTATGGCTCCGGCAAAAGCTCCTTCACCAAGTACCTGGGCCTCGCCTTCGATGACCAGGTCACCCTCGACGGCCAGCCCTTCCTCAAATCCCTACAGGCCCGGTACCACAAGCCACAGACTAAGGCGCTGCTCACCACCATCGCCAGGCGTTTCCCGGCCGCCGTGGTCATGCTCGATCTGGCGACCGCGCAGGTGGCCGGTGCGACCCTGGAGGTCGTCTCCACGGTCCTCTACTACAAGGTCCTGCAATGGGCGGGCTACTCGCGCAACCTCAAGGTGGCCGCCCTGGAGCGCAAGCTGAAACAGGACGGGCGTTACGACGACTTCCAGGCGCGGTTCCGGGCCGCAACGGGGGAAGACTGGCGCGACTACCAGAACGACGAGCTGGTGGTCGATAGCCTGCTCCCCGAGTTGGCGCACGAGCTGTACCCGGAGTTCTTCCGTACCCCCCAGTCGTTCACGACCGAGACCAGCGACTTCATCACCCTGCTCAATGATCGGGTCAAGGAGATCCTCGACATCGTCCGTGAGACCGCCGGCAAGGAGTACGTGCTGTTCGTGGTCGACGAGATCGGCCAGTACGTCGGCAGCAACCAGAACAAGATCCTCGACTTGCAAGGCCTCGCCGAGAACCTCAAGAACATCGGCGGCGGCCGGGCCTGGATCCTGGGCACCGCCCAGCAGACCCTGACCGAGGACGACCCGCGCGCCGCCCTGAACTCCCCGGAACTCTACAAGCTCAAGGACCGGTTCCCGATCCAGGTCGACCTCGAGGCGCGGGACATCAAGGAGATCTGCTACCGGCGCCTGCTGGGCAAGTCCCCGGCCGGCGCGCAGGCGCTCGATCAGCACTTTGCCCAGCACGGCCAGGCGTTGCGCCAGAACACCAAGCTCCAGGACGCCAAGTACTACGACGCCGACCTCAACCGCGACACCTTCGTCAACCTCTACCCCTTCCTGCCCGCCCACTTCGACATCCTGCTGCACCTGCTCGGCGCCCTGGCCAAGTCCACCGGCGGTATCGGCCTGCGCTCAGCAATCAAGGTCATCCAGGAGATCCTGATCGAGGGCCCCGACGGCCGCACCCCGGTAGCGGACCACGCGGTTGGCTGGCTGGCGACCACCGTGACCCTGTTCGACGCCTTGGAGAAGGACATCCAGCGGGCCTTCCCCTCAATCTCCCAGGCCGTCGGCAAGGCCCAGATCCGCTTTTCGGACTCGACGCTCCACCAGGAGGTCGCCAAGACCGTCGCCGTGCTCCAGATCCTCGGCAACCTGCCGCTAACGGTGCACAACGTCGCTAGCCTGATGCACCCGGCCATCGACGCCGCGCCGCGCGCGGACGCCGTCAAGACGGCCGTGGACGCCCTGCTCAGCGATCCCATCGTGCCGCTCGGCGAACGCAACGGCACCTTGAGCTTCTTCAGCGAGAAGCTCAATGACATCGAGCAGGAACGCGCCCAACTGCCGCTGCGCACTACGGACCTGCGGCGGATCTCCAGCGAGGCCCTGCGCGAGGTATTCGACCCCTTGCCTTCGGCCCGGCTGCACGGTTCGCTGGCCGTGACGGCGGGGGTCAAGGTCCAGTCCGGCGGCTACACCACTAGCCTGGCCGGGGAGCGCGAGGCCATCCAGACCATCGTGGAGTTCGTGGACCCGACCGACTACGAAACGGCCCGTACCCGAATGGTGGACGACTCGCGCCACAAGATTTCGGAGAACCTCATCTATCTGCTCGGCCGCGGTTCAACGGAGGCCGACGACAAGGTGGCGGAGCTGTACCGCTCCCAACGCATCGTCGAACTGCACCGCAACGACCCGGATCAGGAGATCAAGGAATACTGCGCCAGCCAGACCGATATCGCGGCGCGGCGCCTGGGCGAGCTGAAGACCCTCTTACAGCGTAGCCTGGCCCAGGGCTCCTTCCTGTTTCGCGGCGATACAACAGCCGTCGACAGCCTGGCCACCGACCTGCTCGCCGCGGCCAAAAAGCACCTGGGCACCGCCGCGGAGCAGGTCTTCCACCGCTACGCCGAGGCGCCCGAGCGGGTCGATACCGCCGTGGCGGAGAAGTTCCTGCGCACCGGGGCGGGCAACCTCAAGGCCATCACGACCCAGCTCGACCCGCTCGGCCTGGTGCAGGTCACCAGCGGCAACCCGGCCATCCGCACCGACCACAAGGCGCTCGTCAGCATCCGTGACTACATCGATCGCAACGGCACCCTGGACGGCAAGCGCCTGCTCGAGCACTTCAGCAGCGCCCCTTTCGGCTGGTCGCAAGACACCTTGCGCTACCTGGTCGCGGCCCTGCTCCTCGGCGGCGACATCAAGCTCAAGGTGTCCGGGCGCGAGGTCACCGTGGCGGGCCAGCAGGCCATCGACGCTCTCAAGACCAACAACGCCTTCAAACCGATCGGCGTCGCGCTGCGCCAGGACAAACCGCCGATGGCGGTCCTGGCCCGGGCCGCGCAACGCCTGACCGACCTGATCGGCGACACGGTGGTGCCCCTGGAGGAAGACATCGGCAATGCTGCGGCAAAGCATCTGCCGCATTTCCAGCAGGCATTCGCCCCACTGGCCGAGAAGCTCTCAGGCCTCGAGCTGCCCGGCGCTGCCCGGGTGCGCGCCCTGACCCAGCAGATCGCGGACCTGCTGTTCACCGATGCCTCGGACGCCCCGGAACATCTCGGCGGGGAAGAGTCGGCCCTGTACGATGGTCTGAAGTGGGCCCAGGCGGTAACCAAGGCCCTGGGGCACGGCCTGCAAGGCACCATCAAGGACCTGCGAGCCCATCAGCGCGCCATCGCCAGCCTGCCCAGCAGCGGCATCCCCGGTCAGCTCAAGCAGGACTGCGCCGATGACCTCGAACGGCTCGCCGGCTGGCTCGGCCAGGACGATTTCTACCAACACACCGCCGACCTCGGCACCCTCCTGACGGTCCTCCATGGCCAGGTCGCCACGGCGGCGGTGCGGATGGAGCACGCCCAGCAGGCGCGCATCCGGGCCGGCGAGCAGGACCTCAAGCGCATCCCGGAGTGGATAGAGCTGACCCAGGAGACCCAGAACAATGCCCTCGACCAACTGGCCGGCCTGGGGCTATCGGCCAGCCATGACCTGGCCGGTCTCCAGCGCCTGATCAGTCACGAATTCGACCTGTCCACCCGACTCGAAGAGCTGAAGCAGCGCATCATCCGCGAGGGGCGGGAGCGGCAGCGGCAGTATTTGGATGAGCAAAAAAAGAAGGATGTCCAGGATGGCAAGGCGACGCGGACCATCGCCGTCCCGGCCGTACTTTCGACCACGGCGGAGCTCGACGACCTGATCCGCCAACTCCAGGCCCAGCGGGATGAGCTGCGCTACTACGACGACTTCGAGCTCCGGCTCGAAAGAAAATAGCGGGACCAGAACCCATGGCCTTTGACCAGAGCACCCGCAATCGCCTCCAGCGCTTCGTCAACGAGGCCCGCAACCTGCTGACCGAGGAGTTCACCCGACAGTTACAACAGGACTGTGGGATGGACCCCAAGACCGGCGAGGTAGCGGAGATCGCCAAGCTCTCCGACCTGGACGACTCTCGCCTGGAGACCGCCAGGATTCTGCGGCAGGTCTTTGCCCACTACCTGGCCACGGAGTCGGCCGGGGGGCGGACCGCCGAGGCGCAGGTGCTGGAGCGCATCGTCCGCGAGCAGGCCTTTACCGTCCTCAATCGTCTGGCGGCCCTGCGCATGGCGGAGGCACGGGGCATCCTGTTCGAATCGGTCGGTAACGGCTACCAGGCCAAGGGCTTCCAGCTTTACGCCCGTCTGGCGGGCACCGGTCTGGGCGAAACCGGCGATGCCTATCGCGGCTACCTGTTCAGCGTCTTCGACGAGCAGGCCCAGGACCTGCCCAGCCTGTTCGACCGTTACTCGCCGCACGGGCGACTCTTCCCCCGCGAGGCGGCCCTCCTACCGCTGCTGGCCCTGATCAACGACCCCGAGATCGAGGCGCTGTGGGCCGAAGACGAGACCATCGGCTGGATCTACCAATACTTCAACTCCAAGGAAGAGCGCAAGGCGATGCGCGACGCCAGCCAGGCGCCGCGCAACAGCCGTGAGCTGGCGGTGCGCAACCAGTTCTTCACCCCCCGCTATGTGGTGGAACTCCTCCTCGACAACACCCTCGGCCGACTCTGGTTCAACGCCACCGGGGGTCAGACGGCCTTGCGTGAGCGCTGCCTGTACCTGCTGGTCAAGCCCGACGAACCGCCGCCAGCGGCCACCCAACCGCGGGACCCGCGCACCCTGAAGCTGCTCGACCCGGCTTGTGGCTCCATGCACTTTGGCCTCTACGCCTTCGACCTCTTCCTGGTGATCTACCGGGAGGCCTGGGCCTGGGAACAGCAGCATGGCCCCGGCTCCCTCTCATGCCCCGCTCCCCCAGCGGGTGAGGGGCTAGGGGAAAGGGGGCAAGCCTTCAAGCCCCTGAGCCAGACCTATGAGAATGAGCCCGCCTTCCTCCGCGATGTCCCGCGCCTCATCATCGAGCACAATATCTATGGCGTGGACATCGACCCGCGCGCCGCGCAGATCGCCTCCCTGGCCCTCTGGCTGCGGGCGCAGCGGGCGTGGCATGAAGCGGGCGTCAAGGCCAAGGATCGCCCACTGATCGGGCGGGGTCATGTGATTGCCGCCACGGCGCCGCCGGCGGAACGGGAACTACGCCAGCAGTTTGCCGTCGGGCTCGACCAGCGAGACGCCGAGCTCTTCGATAAGACCCTGCAACTCCTGAAGGGCCTGCCCGAGCTGGGGGTGCTGCTGCGGGTGGAGCGCGAGCTGCCGGCTCTGATCCGCCAAGTCTATGTGGGTACGGGTACCGGCCTGTTTGCCGAGCAGGAGCGGGAGAACTGGCAGCAGGCCGAGGCCCGCCTGCGCGAGGCCCTCACTGAATTCGCTCAGGCGGCGAAATCCACCTACCAGGGTCGCCTGTTTGCGCAGGATGCTTTGCAGGGGCTGCGCCTGATCGATCTGTGCCGCGAGCAGTTTGATGTGGTAGCAATGAATCCACCCTTTGGCGCCTTGTCCGCCGGGGTGAAGGAACAACTGGGTCGCGCCTATCCGCGCAGCAAGAACGACCTGCTGGCCATCTTCGTCGAGCGCGGGTTGGAGTTGTTGCGGCCCGGCGGGCGCATCGGGGCCATCACCTTGCGCACCTGTTTCTTCCTCTCCAGCTTCCAGAAATGGCGCGAGCAGGTGGTGCTGGGGATCGCCCGGCCCGAGGTCATGGCTGACCTGGGGCACGGGGTGATGGACGACGCCATGGTCGAGGCGGCGGCCTATTGTTTGGTCAAGTCTTTGGGGACAATAGAATGAACAGCCTGACGTTTGAAGCCTGGGTGAGCACCGATCATCTTGTGCCTGTACCGGCTGAGGTGCCGGTGGGCACCTTGGTTCGGATTCATCTGGAGCCGGTGACGGGCGATGCCGTCACCGATCATTACCAGCCGCGCACCGAGCTAGGGCGCAAACTGATCGAGCTGCGCCGCGCCAATGTTCGCGATGGCGGCAAATTGCTGAGCTGCGACGAGCTCGATGAGGAAGTGCGCCAGCGTCACGGTGGGGTTTCCGAGCTCGGGCTAAGGCTCATGGCCATTCGCCAGGGCGCGATCGCAGGGGGTCTGAAACTCAATTCGGTCGATGACATTCTGGATGAAGTGCGCGAGGGACGCGCTGAGGCCGGCGATGATCAAGACCTACGTTGACGCCAATGCGCTGATCGCCGCTTTTCGCAGCGATCATCCGGCAGCCGACGAGGCATTGGGGATACTGGGAGACCCCGACAGAAGCTTTGTGGCAAGCGCGTATCTGCGGCTTGAAACCCTGCGCAAACCGATCTTCTGTCGACGTGAAGCCGAAATAGCCTTCATGGAAACCTACTTCTCCATGGTCAGCATTTGGGTACCCACCGATGATGCCTTGGTTATCAGGGCCCTTGATCTTGCGTCCCAATGGGACCTTGGCGCAATGGATGCGTTGCACGCGGCTGCGGCGCTGCAAGGTGGCGCGGACGTATTCGTTACCCTGGAGCGTCCGACGAAACCCCTGTTCCGGATTCCCGGGCTCAACACGATCTCCCTTCATCCAATGAGAAATATCAAGCCATGAGCGGCTGTATGCGTCTGCTTACCGACAAGGGCGGCGCCGAAGATTTACCACAGAGGACACAGAGAAGAGGAATAGAGGGGGAATAAGTGATGAATGAGCGGGATAGCGGATGACGATTTTCCTGAGGCTGCTTGCGGAGCGGGACAAGGGGGCTGCGTTGCTCGATGTATGCAGTCGGCAGAGGGCAGAAGGCAGTCCGGGACATCCGCTGATCTTTGAGGTGGCGCCCGAGGCATTCGACGCGGTGCCGGGGAAGCCGTTTGCGTATTGGGTAACCGATGCAGTTCGAACAGGTTTTCTACGCGGGAAGAGCGCATTATTTACCGCGAAACTTGGCTTGAAAACGGATGATGATTTTCGCTTTATTCGTAGTTGGTTTGAGGTTTTCCATGCGGCCAATAGATGGAGCCCTCTCGCTAAAGGCGGCACTTTTTCACCATTCTACTCAGACATTCACCTGGTCCTTAAGTGGCAAGAAAATGGTTGGGAGCTGAAGACTCTGTCGACTGAGAGATGGGGCAATGCCGGCAAGAGAATTTTTAATGAAGCCTATTACTTCCGCCCCGGCCTCACCTGGCCACGGCGGACCAATGGGCTCAGCTTTCGGGTCATGCCCGCCGGCAGCATCTTTGCCGACAAGGGGCCGGCTGCCTTCGTCGCCGATGACGATCCCGAGGAGCTCCTGGCCCTGTCCGCCATCCTGAATAGCCGTGCCTTCGGGCTGCTGGTCTCGGTGCAGCTCGCCCGCACTGAGCTGGCCCAGTCCTACGAGGTCGGGTTGATCCAGCAAACGCCCGTTCCCCCTCTGCCTACTGCCATCCGCCATCTGCTCGCTGCCAAGGCCCGCCGCGCCTGGTCACTGAAACGCACACTCGATACCACCACCGAGACCTCCCACGCCTTCCTGCTGCCGACGACCCTGCGCCCACGCCTCGGCGACTTCGACCCGCCAGCCATCGAGGCAGAGCTGGCGCGTATCCAGGCGGAGATCGACGCGATCGCCTTCGACCTGTACGACTTTTCCGAGGCCGACCGGCAGGCGGCCAGCGGCCAAGACGGCGCCGCGGAGGCCGACACCGATGAGGACGAGGCGGTGGATGACGAGGCCGACGGCGTGGACCAGGCGTCCTCGATGGACGCACTCCTTTCCTGGGCCGTCGGCGTCGCCTTCGGCCGCTTCGACTGGCGCCTGGCCACCGGCGAGCGCGAGCCGCCGCCGGAGCCTGACCCCTTCGACCCCTTGCCCGCCAAGAGCCCGGGCATGCCGCCGGAGGCTGCCGCGCCCTTCCACGTCCACCCCGACATCCTGGTCGACGACCCCGGTCACCCCCACGACCTCGCACACCGGGTCGAGGGGGTGCTCGCCCGAGTCGACGTCGCCGCTCCCAACGACATCCGCCGCTGGCTCCAGCGCCACTTCTTTCCCTTCCACTTGCAGCGCTATTCCAAGAGCCGCCGCAAGGCGCCCATCTACTGGCCGTTGGCCACTGCCTCGGGCAGCTATAGCCTATGGGTCTACTACCCCAGCCTGAGCAGCCAGACGCTCTACACGGGGATCAATGACTTCGTCGAGCCCAGGCTCCAGCAGGTGGGTGGCGACCTGTCCGCCCTACGCACCAAGGGCAGCGCCCGCACCCGGGACGACGAACGGCGGTTCGAGGCGCTGCAAGGCTTCGAGCTGGAGCTGATCGAATTGCGCGATACCTTGCTCAGGATCGCGCCCACTTACAGACCCAACCAGGACGACGGCGTGCAGATCAGCGCCGCCCCCCTGTGGCCCCTGTTCCGCCACAAGCCCTGGCAGAAGGTGCTCAAGGACACCTGGGCCAAGCTGGAGAAAGGCGACTACGACTGGGCTCATCTGGCCTTGAACTACTGGCCCGAGCGCGTGCGCGAGAAGTGCAAGACCGACAAATCGCTGGCCATCGCCCACGGCCTGGAGGACCTGTACCTCGAGCCCGAGGCCAAGCCGAAAGCGACCCGCGGCGGCAAGAAGAACGATATTGCAGGAAAGGTCAAAATTCACGGCGATATCATCAACACGGTCCCAGAGAGCGACTGGGATCTACCCCGGTAGCCTTCTTCCACTACCGAGCACCCTTGATCAACCACCTAAGGAATGCGCCATGCTCGATCCCTCTGTCATCACCCAGGCAGCACAACGCGTGATCGCCGTGGCACGCGACCCGGTTAAGGTGATCCTGTTCGGCTCCTATGCCCGTGGTGATGCGAGCGAGGACTCGGATCTCGATCTCTTGGTGGTGGAAAAAGACCTTCCCGATCCTACGGGGGAATATCTGCGCCTGCGTGAGGCCATCGGATCAGTCGGTGTGGGCGTGGATTTGCTGGTTTTTTCCGAGGCGGAGTTTGAAAGACGGCGGGATTGGTGCAGCACACCGGTGTACTGGGCGATTCGCGAGGGGAGAGTCTTGCATGAATCCGCAGCCTGACGAAGCCCGACAACTGCCTATCGTCCCATGAGCATCGCCACCTACATCCAGAAGGACGTCCTCCTGCCGCGCCTACGCCAGACCGGTGTGCTGGTGGTCTACGACCCCGCACGCCGTTACCGGGAGCTGTGCGCGGGTCTGGCGGCGGATGATCTGCGGGTGGTGGATGCCACCGAGGGCGGCATCGAGAGCCGGGAGGCGGCGCTGGGCGGTCTGGGCGAACTTACCCAGCCCAACACCAAGGTCACGGGGCTGCTGATCTATGTCCCTGCCCACCCACCGGTGACCGATGAGGACCGGCAGCGGGACCCCTTCTCCATCTATGCAACCTGCGGTGGCAGCTTTCCGGCGGGCGACGGTGACGAATATCTGAGTCTGTGCCTCAAGGCGAAGCCGGATCATGCGACCGCGATCCGCCGGATCTTTGCCGACAACCCGACGCCGGACTTCGCCTTCATCGACGCCGTGGGCGGCGGGCTCGGCTGGCCCAGCCTGCGTGCCCTGCTGGAGGCAGAATCAGCTCGCGATATCCTGTACGCCCTCTTGGCCCCAAACGACCGGCAGGCCCAGGCGCTGAAGGCCCAGGATACCTGGGTCGGCGAGGCGCGGGACCTGGTCAAGGCGACCCTCGGCCTCAAGCTCAAGACCCGGGCCAAGGCGTGGGCACCGCTTGCAGACGAGCTGTGGCGCTTCCTGCTGTTCAGCGAGTTCGTGTTCGATCTGCCCGAAGGACTGCCAGTCGCCTTGGGAGGCGTGCCGCGCGCCCCTGGCTCGGCCCGACCGCTGGTGACCGATCTGTGCGAGCGGCTGCGCAATGACCAGCGGACCCGCGTGACCTACATCGATCGGGCGGAGGGCATCGAGCAGGAACTCAACCTGCGCGCTCTGTGCGCGCATCTGACCGATCTAGGCAGCCGCGACACCTTCCCTTTCGAGGAACGTACCTTCTTCGCCCAGGCGGTGGCGGCGCTGCAGCGCGACGATCCAGACGCCGTGCGCGCCATTATCCAGCGCCATGCCCACTCCGTCTGGATCGGGAAAGGGGAGAGTCAGGCCCAGTGGGGGCTGATCGAGGCCGCCGCACACCTGGTGGAGGCCTGCGCGGACTACGACCGCCAGTTGCCAAGCCACGCCCAGACGCAGGAGAAGCTGATCGACTTCTACCTCGGCAGCTTGCGGGAGACCGACCGCCGTCACCGGGAACTGGAGCAGGCGGTGAGCGATCACCTGGATGGCGACCCGACCCTGGACGCCGTGATCGGGCAGTCGCGTGCCCGCTACCGGGGGCTCGCGGAGAAAATCCAGGTCGTCTTCACCAAGCACCTGGAAGGTGCGGGCTGGCCCCCCGCCGGGCGCTTGGCCAACGCCGAGGTGTTCGACGACCTGGTGGCGCCGCGGCTCCAGGAGAGCGGGCGCCGCGTGGCCTATTTCCTCATCGACGCCCTGCGCTACGAGCTGGGGGTGGCCCTGCAACAGCAGTTGGCGGAGGACGCCCCGGTCGAGCTACGGCCGGCCTTCGCCTCGCTGCCGAGCATCACCCCCGTGGGCATGGCCAGCCTGCTGCCCGGCGCGGGCAAGGGGCTGACGCTGGCCCGGAAAGACGACAACCTGGTGCCACTGCTGGGCGACCTGGTCGTGGCGAATGTCAATCAGCGCCTGGAGCTGCTGCGCAAGAAGTTTGGTGACCGATTCGCGGAGCTGGGGCTCAATGATTTCGTCCGGTCCAAGGGCGAACTGCCCCAGGCTGTCAAGCTGCTGGTGCTGCGCAGCGTGGATATCGACAGCCATCTCGAGAACAACCCCGAGACCACCCTGAGCCTGATTCACGACACCCTGAAGCGCATCCGCGTCGCCGTCCACAAGCTGGCCAAAGCCGGCTTTCACGAGGTGGTGATCGCCACGGACCATGGCTTTTTCCTCAATGCCCAAGCCGAGGCCGGGGATGTCTGCGCCAAACCCGCCGGGACCTGGCTCATGGTGCATGATCGCTGTCTGCTCGGCGATGGCATGGCCGATAGCCACAATTTTGTGATCCGTGCGGAGAAGCTCGGGGTGCGGGGTGATTTCAACCAGGTGGCCGGCCCACGCAGCATGGCCCCCTACCAGGCGGGGTTGCTCTATTTCCACGGGGGCGCCTCGCTGCAGGAGCTGGTCGTACCCGTCCTGACGATCAGGCTGGAAGCAGGGGCCGCGCCGGTCCTGGCACAGGCGACCGTCCACATCAGCTATAAGAATGGCGCGACTCGGATCACCACGCGGCTGCCGGTGATCGAGGTCCTGCTGGAGGGCGACATCTTCTCCCAGGCCGCGGACTTTGAGATCCTGCTCGAGGCCCAGGACAAGAAGGACAAGGTGGTTGGTGAAGCCAAGGCCGGCGGCCTGGTCAACCCGGCCACCGGGACCCTGACACTCAAGCCCGGCGAGCGCGTCCAGGTGACCCTCAGGATGCTGATGGACTTCGAGGGCAAGTTCACCGTCAAGGCACTGAACCCAACCACCCTCGCCGCCTATTGCAGCCTTGCCCTTGAGACCGACTACACGGTATAGAACCCTATGGAATACCTGATGGACCCGCTGGACCAGAAATTAAACGCGGTCTTCGATGGCAAGGTCGTGCGCAAGGATCTGCTCCACCGCATCAAGAAGGGCACCAACGTCCCCACCTTCGTACTGGAGTTTCTGCTGGCGCGCTACTGCGCCAGTAACGATCCCGCCGAGATTCAGGCCGGCATGGAGGCGGTGCTCGCCACGCTCCAGGACAACTACGTGCGCCCGGACGAGGCCAATGCCGCCCAGTCGCGGGTGGCCACCAAGGGCAAACACCGCTTCTTCGACAAGGTCCATGTCCGTTACCACGAGAAGGAGAAGCGTCACTGGGCGGCGCTGGAGAACTTTGCCTCGCAGCGGATTGCCATCGGCGAGAAGTTCTATCGCGACAATGACCGCCTGCTGGAGGGCGGCATCTGGGCGGAGTTGACGATTGCCCACAACGACATCGAGGCCGACAAGTACGCCTTCTACGTCGAGGATCTGCGGCCCATCCAGTTGAGCCGCTTCGATTTCGCCGGTTACTGCGCGGGGCGGGCCCAGTTCAGCCGGGACGAGTGGCTGGATGCGGTACTGCGCTCAGTGGGGCTGGAGCCCGGCAAGTTGAGCCGGCGGCTGAAGCTCCACTTCATTGCCCGGCTGACGCCGCTCGTGGAGGCGAACCTCAACTTCATCGAGCTGGGGCCGCGCGGGACGGGCAAGTCCTACTTCTTCAGCGAGTTCTCGCCCTACTCGACCCTGATCAGCGGCGGCCAAGCGACCAAGTCGATCCTCTTCTATAACAACGCCCGCAACAAGATCGGCCTGGTCGGGTTCTGGGACACCGTCGCCTTCGACGAGGTGGGCGGGATCAAGGTGAAGGACCCGGACACCATCCAGATCATGAAGGACTTCATGGCCAACGGGCGCTTCTCCCGCGGGGTGGAAGTCATCGCCGACGCCAGCCTGGCCTTCGTCGGCAATATCGACCAGTCGGTCGAGCAGATCGTCAACTCGTCCGAGTACGACCTCTTTCAACCCCTACCCCCCCAGTTCGACCTAGCCATCATGGACCGACTGGCCTGCTACCTCCCGGGCTGGGAGATGCCCAAAAACAGCAGCGCCTTCTTGACCGAGCGCTACGGGCTCATCACCGACTACCTGGCTGAGGCCTATCACTACCAGCTCAAGCACACCAACTGGTACGAGGAGGTGACCAAGCGCATCCGTCTTGGCAGTTCCGTGGAGGGCCGTGACGAAAAGGGCATCAAAAAGATGGTCAGCGCCCTGCTGAAGATCCTGCACCCCGACGGCCCGCCCAATGATGCGGACTTCGACGAGTACGTGGAGTACGCGGTTGAGTGCCGGCGGCGCATCAAGGAGCAGATGAATAAGCGCAAGCCCGACGACGAGTTCGCGCGGATCAATCTCTCCTACTACCGGGCCGACGGCACCGAGGTCATGGTGTTCTGCCCGGAGTCGCAGGGCGCCATCGCGACCCAGCAGCCGTTTCGGCGACAGCTGGGATCGGAGTCCCCGGAATGAGAGCGAGGTCGAGAAGTACTCCTATGTACATGCCCTCCCCTGCCAATCACTTTCAGGTTGATCATGTGGAAGGGTTACGACGTACCTACCAGGCCCTGACTGGCCGACACCTACTGGACCCGGAACTGTCCCCCATCGACGCGGCGGAGGCGTTGTTCCACGCCCCCTTTGTCGTGTTATCGCACGATACCGCTGCTGATCCCATACTTAACTATGGCAACCTGGCCGCACTAAACCTTTTTGCCATGACTTGGGAAGAGTTAACCGCCATGCCATCTCGCTTCACAGCGGAAGTATCCAATCGAGCCGAGCGGGAGCGCTTACTGGCGGAGGTGACAGCACGCGGATACATCGATGATTATGCCGGCGTGCGGATTGCCAAGAACGGCACCCGGTTTCGCATCGAAAAGGCCACCGTCTGGAATCTGATTGATGACACCAACCGGAGGTATGGCCAAGCGGCGACCTTTCGACAGTGGCAGATGATCAGGAGCCCCCATCCACAATCGAAAGATCTACCGGGGCACGCAGAAACCAAGGAGTGATGGGATATGAACATCAAGCGTAGAGACCTTATCAAGGGGTGCGCAGCGGCATGTGTTCTGATGGTGCCGGGCATAGCCAGCGCAGCGACAAATCTGAATAACAACGAAGCATCCTTCCAGGGTGCAGACTTGCGCATCGAAAAATCAATCAAGGCGGGCTTCGGTGGTGGCTTCTCGGTGCGTACTCATAGCCAATCAAACGGGCTGACTTACGCCGAAATCGAACATTTTGGCAACCGGTACACCGTTGTTTCTGCTGACTTGGTTGACTGGAAGATCATGAGTTCACCCTAAGAAGGCTGTGCTGTTCAAGATTTCCCGCCGACAGCATTGGTGATTTCCCCCCCTGTAAGCCTACGTGAAGATCGTTGACATTGTCGTGTTTCGCTTTTCCGGATTAACAAAAGCCCCTGTAAGGAGCTGAGTCGTGTCTCAACAAATCAAAAGTATCCGCATACATCCAGGCATCGGCCTGGCTCGCTTGGGAAATAGTGACGAGTTTTATATTGGCCCCGAAGCCCCTGGTATTGTTGTCGATCCGGGGGGCAGTGGTGGGCCTGGGCCTGATGGCGGAAGCTACCGCGACAGCAGCGCGCGCTTGAAGCGTCAGGCGCAGCGGTATCGGGTATATGCCTACGACGCCCACGACACCGTTATCGCCGAACTTACGTCCGATTCGGGTTTGGTCAAGTCCCTCTGCTGGCGGGTTCATGTCAGGAACATGAAGGCCGCGAATTATGCATTTCAAGGTGCCTATCTGTTTGATCCGGAAGCGTTACGCAACCCATCCATTCAGCCTGGCAAGCAGCCGATCGAGCGTAATCAGTTGATCATCGATCCCGGTGTGCATAGGATTGCCTCCGGGCAGGCTGGACCGGTAGTGATGAAAGGGAACCTATTCACGGGCATCGAACAAGGGACCTTACCGGGTGGCTTGCGGTTTGAGGGTTATACGCCCAAAGATCCGTCGCAAGAGGTTGAGGTCACCTATACCGCCGCCAAGGACATCGAGCTGGGGCAGCTTCGGCTCGACGCCCAGAATCGTTTGCTGTTTGTGCCGGCACCGGGCAAAGGTGATTGCGTCACAACACCCAAAATCCTGTTGTCGAACCCCAGTCAAACCGTTGAACCACCGAAGGGCCCGGAAAATGGCGAAAACCCACTGACAAACCAGTTCGCCTATTTCAACGTTCCCGGTTGGTGGGACGATACCTGTTGTGGTGAAATTGACGTCACCGTCACACTCAATGACGGCACGGTGTTAAGCACACGCGATAACGTCAAATCGGAAACGGAGGATGGCACGAGGAACCCAAAGGCTGGCGCGTGGATCATCACCGCGCCACCCAAGTATGCGCCTCATCTGTACCATGTGGTGTCCATACTGGACCGTGTTTATGAGACTTTCCCGGAAGCGTATCCGTACGCCGGGAAGAAAACCAATTTTTACCGGGATGTTTATCCGATATTCTCCAATGCAGTCTATTCCGGTTGGGTCAGTGTCGAGGCAGCGGGTGTCAAGCCGGAAGCAAAGAACCGTGCCCATGGGCCGGCGCAGTCAGGCAACCTGCTAAGTCCTGGATACCTGGCAGTGTTGAGCGATCCCAGCGAAAACATGCAGCCGCTCAGGCAAACCATTTATCGCCTCATGCGTCATGCTCCCGGACATCGAGGGCGATTGGTCGATTCGTTGATGCCCGCGCCCCCTCAGCGGCCAACCAGTTGGAAAAATGAAGCGTTCAAACGAGCTGAAGTTGACACCCTGATGCCCAAACTGTGGGGTACGGGCGGCAAGCCGCTGCAGAATCAGCAACTGGGCATCGATCTGCCTGACCAATTCCTTAGCTTGACCGATTGGCAGTTGAATCATTTGAAGAACTGGGCCGAAGGGGACTATGAGGTCGGTGTTTTGCAAAAACCCTTGCCCCTTGAAAAGTTGTCCTTGAACGACCAGCCACAGGCGCTCGACAGCGCGGCTCTTGAGCCGACAGCTGGGGGTGGTTTCCACCCGGGCATCGAATTTCCTTACTTGATCGTCTACCGTGAGTTTTTCGCCGAGGCGTTCCGTGTTGCCAAAGACGTTGGGCCTGGTTGGCTCTCTGCCTTCATGTCCAGCCCCTGGCAGGGTGACTTCTGGTCGTGCAAGGAGGCTTGGTGGCCAGCACATCGGCCAGATATTGTTTTCGAATACGATGCCAATACAAAGACCCGAACCTATAAAGAGTGGTTTCGGGGATATGATGCCGAAGGCGAACCACTTTCGTCCACCGATGGTTATGAGCAGATGGCCTATGCCTGGCCGATGCTGGGAATGGTGCTGCCTATCAAAACTGCCGATGGCAACTTCCTGAAAGATAATGGTTCGGTTGTGTTTGTCGAGCAAGAGCGCGACCCGACACTGAATCGGCCACCCGCCAAGGGAAAATAAGGCTTTGCCGTCGACCGTTACAGATCGTGCCGACACAGCATGGGATGTCGTTGTGGTCGGTGCCGGGCCGGCTGGGTCGGCAACGGCCATCACACTGGCCAGGTTCGGTCAGCGCGTGCTGCTGGTAGACGAGCAGGTGTCCCAGCGCTTTAAGCTGGGCGAATCGCTACCGCCGGCCTGTATCGGTCTGGTAAAGCATTTCCTGGGAAATCTTGAGGGCGCGGAGCAGAATCTCTGCGGGGTCTTCCGAACGGCTGGCAATGTTTCGGTATGGGCGACCGAGCAGGCCCAGACCACGGATTTTTTCTTCACGCCAACCGGCTTCGGCCTCTGTGTCGATCGGTTGGCATTCGATGAAGCCCTACGCTCGAAGGCAGTTGCCGCCGGAGCGGCCTTACTCAAGGGTAGGCGCTTTGAGTTCTGTACCCGTATCGTGGACGGTCCTTTCAATTGGCAACTGAGCTTAAGCTCGCCAGGTCAGACGCAAGCGCACCGCACGCGTTATCTGGTCGACTGTTCAGGACGGCGGGCGGTAGTTGCCAAGGCGCTTGGTGTTCATACCGCCGATAACGCAGATAATCTGTTCGCCTATGCGCAATGGTTTTCTACTCTTGGTGAGGATGATGACCGGTATACCCGGATTGAAGCGGGGCCGCACGGCTGGTGGTATAGCAACCGTTTGCCCGGTGCCGAAGACAATACGGCCAGGCGATTAGTCGTATTCCACTCTGACAAAGACCTACCCGAAGCGAAAATGGCCGCGCGTCAGGAGGGTTTTAACCAATTGTTGGATGACTCCACGCATATCGGGCCCTTGCTAAAAGCCCCGGGGTACCGCCCTTGCGGAACAATCCGTGGCGCACCGGCTAACAGTCAGCGATTAGGGTTTTTTTGTGGTGACGCCTGGATGGCGGTGGGCGATGCGGCACAAGCCTATGATCCGCTGTCGTCGCAAGGCATCGATAAAGCGCTCAGGACGGGTAGTCACGCTGGGCATATGATTCATTATGCATTGACCGACAACCCGCGGAGCGCGACAGACCTGGGCAGCGGCAATGCGTTCATCCAGCAGTACGCTGAGCAACAGCAGCAGCTTTGGCAAACTTACTTGTCGCAGCGAGATTTCTACTATCGTGCACAACATCGCTGGCCGGATACGCTGTTCTGGCAACGTCGGCACCGGCCCCGGCTTTGAGCGCTGTTGCTCATTCAGTACGCTTTTAGGTGCTCCTCGCTTGTTGCCGTTGCCTGTGGATAACTGCCTATTTTTGGTAGCAAGTGCGCCATGAGTGCGCCACGGGGGAAAGCCGTACCAAGCCGGAACACGTTCCACCGGGGGTGCTGAAAACTCGAGCCGGGATAATCGGGCTCCGCAGCGTTACCGCGAGCCTGGATAGGGCCTAAACCCGCAGACGCTAATCTCCGCCACCCCCTCCCCCGCTGCAACCCTCGCGCGCGCGTACGCGCGATGCCTGCGGAGCCGACAAGTTTGGGGCGAACGACCAATAGGCCCAAGACACCGGGTGCGAGCAACTGAAGTGCCGGACCCTGTATGATCGCACTCCTGACCCCAGGCACCGGAGCCGACCCCTGCCCAACCCCGCCCGCCGCCCCCTCAGAACCCGCGATGCGCCCTGGGCCCGTGCCCTGGCGACCGGGCTCGTCAACCGTCGCATCCGGCCCAACTGGATCTCCCTGGCGAGTCTGGGCTTTGCCGCGGCCGGCGCCCTGGCCATGCTCGCCGCACCCGCGGCCTCCCCGGGGGGACGCGCCGCGCTCTTCGTCCTGGCCGCCGCCTGCATCCAGTTGCGCCTGCTGTGCAACATGCTCGACGGCATGGTGGCGGTAGAGGGTGGGCTCGGGTCGAGAGCCGGGGACATCTATAATGAACTTCCGGACCGCATCGCCGACCCGCTGTTGATCGTCCCCGCCGGCTACGCGACCGGCTTCGCCCTAGGCCCGGAACTGGGCTGGATCGCCGGGATGCTGGCGGTGTTCACCGCCTATATCCGTGCCCTCGGCGGGACCTGCGGCCTGCCCCAGAGCTTCGTCGGCCCCATGGCCAAGCCCCACCGCATGGCCACCATGACTGGGGCCCTGCTGCTCGCCGCCCTGGGCGTGCCCGTGGGGTGGGAGGGGACCATCCTCTTGATCGCCTTGGCGCTGGTTGCCGTCGGCGCTCTGATCACCGCCAGCCGGCGCACCGCGGCCATCCTCAAGGCCCTGACGCCGTGATGGCCGACACCGCCGCACCGAGACCCTGGACCCAGGCCCTGGCGGCCGGAGTCCTGGTGACCCTGACCCGACTAGTGACCGGTGCCCAGGCACGCTGGGTAGGCTCGGCCCCGACCACCGCCCAGAGGGTCTATTTCGCCAACCACTCATCCCACCTGGACGCCCTGGTCCTGTGGGCCGCCCTGCCGCCTGAACTGCGCGGGCACACCCGTCCGGTGGCGGCGGCGGATTACTGGGACAGGCCTGGTGTGCGGGGCTGGATCGCGCGCAACCTACTCGACGCCGTGCTGGTGGACCGCTCCAGCGCCAGGGGCGGCCGTGAGGCTTTGGAGCGGCTGACGCAAGCCCTGGCGGAGGGGGCCTCCCTGATCCTCTTCCCCGAGGGGACCCGCGGCGACGGCGTTAACATCGGCGACCTGAAACCCGGGATTTACTTCGTAGCCAAATCGCGGCCGGACGTGGAACTGGTCCCGGTCTATCTGCAGAACCTGTGCCGCATCTTGCCCAAGGGTGAGATCCTGCCGGTACCGCTGCTGGGCAGTTCGACCTTCGGCCCGCCGCTGCAGCTCAGCCCCGGCGAGACCCGCCGGGACTTTCTGGTGCGGGCGCGCGACGCCCTGGTGACCTTGGGGGGACAGCCATGAACATCATCTGGGATCAGCAACTCCTGACACTGCTGGGGGGCATCGCCGCCCTGTTGGTGCTTTCCAGCGGCATCGCCCTGGTGCTGGAGCGTCGGGTGCAGACGCCGGAAGGGCTCCTGGTGGTGGCGAATCTGAGCGCCCGCATCCGCGCCTGGTGGGCCATGACGGCGGTCTTCGTGGCGGCGCTCGCCACCGGCGGCATCGGCTCTGTGATCCTGTTCGGGCTGACGTCCTTCATCGCGCTGAGGGAGTTCATCACCCTGACCCCGACCCGGCGTGCCGACCACCGCACCCTGTTCTGGGCCTTCTTCGTCTTCGTACCCTTCCAGTACTACCTGGTGGCGACCCACTGGTATGGGCTCTTCGTCATCTTTATCCCGGTCTATGCGTTTCTGTTCGTGCCGGTGCGCAGCGTGCTGGCCGGGGATACGGAGGACTTCCTGGCGCGCACCGCCAAGATCCAGTGGGGACTCATGGTCGCCGTCTACTGCGTGAGCCACGCCCCGGCCCTGCTGATGCTCCAGATCCCGGGGTTTGAGGGCGAGAACGCCAAGCTCCTGCTGTATCTCATCGTCGTGGTGCAGCTCTCCGACGTGCTCCAGTACGTCTTCGGCAAGACTCTGGGCAAGCACAAGATCGTCCCCAAGGTCAGCCCCAACAAGACCTGGGAGGGGGCTATCGGGGGCATAGGTTCCGCCACCCTGATCGGGGCTCTGCTGTGGTGGGCCACACCCTTCTCCCCCTGGGCCGCCGCCGGGATCGCGCTCATCATCAACCTGGCGGGGTTCGCCGGGGGCCTGTGTATGTCCGCCATCAAGCGCGACCGCGGCATCAAGGACTTCGGCAGCCTCATCCATGGGCATGGCGGGGTCATGGACCGCATCGACTCCCTCTGCTTTGCCGCACCGCTGTTCTTCCATGTGGTTCGCTATTACTACACCTGAGTGGCCATGCGCCGCCTGGGTCTGTCCCTTGCGGGTCGGGCTGGGGACTGACCCGCTGCGACGCAGCCGGACCGGCCTCCCCGATGACGGGGCCTCCCGGTCCCCGGGCCTGGGTTAGCCTGTGGCGAGGTGGGTAAATCTGATAACCCCCAACCCACACCAAACGGAACAGACCCTCGAAATGACCGAGGCGATGATTCGTCTCTGGTGCCGACAATGGGCCTATGAGTGCGCCGCTCCAAGTGCATCAGTGCTGACGCCTGAACAGATGAATGAACGCATCGAAGAACATCTCGCAACGATGCCCCATGCCGCCGACCGACTCTATACGCGCTGGATTGCTGGGTTGCACTCATGTCTGTTGCCTTGACGGGCCAACCCTCGCTATGAATGCGAAATTCATAGCGCGGCAGGGTACATCGAAAGAAAATTAATGAGTTAGCAGTGAGCTTGCTTAGCGCGATCCTGTTAGCCGAAGTGGCAGACATAGTGATAGGGTTCGCCGATGACCTCGATGTCGAAGGACGAATTCCCTGGCACATTGAATGATTCGCCGGCGGTGCAGGTTTTCCAATCCTGGCCCTTGATCCGATAACGGCAGTTTCCAGAGACGGTTTCCATAACTTCCGGCGTACCGGTATTAAATGTCAGCGTAGCTGGCATGACCACGCCAACGCTTTTTTTCGTGCCGTCAGCGAACTGCACGGTATGGCTCACGCATTTGCCGTCGAAGTAGACATTGGCTTTCTTGATGATTGCTACGTTATACTGGTCGCATTTTGGATTTCGGCTAACAAAGGTGCTGTAAGCGGCTAGCGCTTGGTGTAATCTTCCCCCATGCTTGACTATCACCTCAAACCCGACCAACTCGTCGAACTGCGGCGCGC
>JBGAUK010000045.1:0-26325 GCA_044228695.1 Chromatiaceae bacterium
CCTGCGCGTTGCCAGCGGCCAGGGAGATGGCGGTGGCGATGGAAACGGCCAAAAGCGGATTCATCTTCAACACGTTATGCCCTCTATCGTTGTCATGATGGTAGGTTCGTCGGTAAGCGGATTACGATTCCCTTACAGATTGACGAAGGCCCGTGACGACAGGATTACGCGTTAATGATGATTTTTTGACGATGACGGGCGGTGGATGCACGGCGCCGAGCCTGCCAGGCTCGCTCGCGAAAAGGCATCACCTGGGCCTCTAAAACCCAGGCGATCAGCCTCGGGGTAGCTTAGTCGTCGCCCTCAAGCGCCGCGATCGGCCACGTGAGCGGCGGGTATCCGGGCCTTGAGGGCCTGGACCAGACCCTCCATGTCGCCGTAGCCTTCCAGGCGGATACCCCGGTTATCCTTACGCTTGATCTGCACATGGCGCGGCGCGCCGCGCCGGCGATAGACATTGACGGCAGCAACATCCTCCAGATCCAGTTCGGTGATGGTACCGGCGGCATGAAAGCGCACCCGCTCGGGCTGGATCTGGATCCAGTGATCCTTGGTCAGCCGCAGATAGCGGCGATGTCGAACGTAGTTGATCAGGTTGGCTGCGACCAAAAAGAGGATGACGGAGACAAGAAGGATGTTGTTGAAGCTCTTGGGGAACTGAATATGTCCCCAGTAAACCACTAAGGCCATGCCAATACTCAGGACCAGGCCATAAGCGATGTTGCGGCTGCGCTCGCGCAGACTGTCCGGGCTGATGGTGAAGCGGGGATGATTGACAGACATGGTGATATTTTCAAGGATGCGATTGACGGATATTATTGCATCGCAATGATGTCATTGTTAACCGCCGAGAAAGAAAGATCCCGGATGGATCTTGCCGTCTCACCCCGCCCGGGCTGGCAACGGGCAACCTTCCACACCCCCTGCGTTGTATCAAAAGGGTCGTCTCCTGGCTTTTGGCGCCTGGGGGGCGGCGTGTGCTCCTGACCACCTACCAGGCCGAGGGCAAACCACCATGCTGAGAAAAATCATCCTTCCCATCATCTTCGCCGTCCTGGCTTATGGCTTTTGGATCAGCCCGGACTTCAAGCAAATCGCGGCTGGTGTGGCCATCTTCCTGTTTGGCATGCTCTTTCTGGAAGACGGCTTCAAGGCCTTTACCGGCGGCATCCTGGAGAAAATCCTTAAGCGCACGACCGACAAGCTGTGGAAGAGCATGGCCTTTGGCATCGTCTCCACCAGCATCATGCAGTCCAGTTCCCTGGTGTCCGTCATCACCATCTCCTTCCTCAGCGCCGGACTGATTGGCCTCGCCGCCGGCATCGGTATCGTCTTTGGCGCCAACCTGGGCACCACCACCGGCGCCTGGCTCATCGCCGGCTTCGGGCTCAAGATCGACATCGCGGCCTATGCCATGCCCATGCTGGTCTTCGGCCTCATCCTGACCTTCCAGAATGCCAAGTCCGCCAAGGGCCTGGGCTACATTCTCGCCGGGCTCGGCTTTCTCTTCCTGGGCATTCACCACATGAAGGAGGGCTTCGAGACCTTCAAGGAAACCATCGACCTGGCCCAATTCGCCGTACCGGGCTTTGCCGGCCTGCTCATTTATACCGGCATCGGCATCTTCGCCACCGTGGTCATGCAATCCAGCCACGCCTCCCTGGTCATTACCATCACGGCCCTGGCCGCCGGCCAGATCACCTACGAGAACGCCCTGGCCCTGGCCATTGGCGCCAACATCGGCACTTGCATTACCGCCATCCTGGGGGCCATCAGCGCCAATGTGGACGGACGGCGCCTCGCCGGCGCTCACCTCATTTTCAATGTCACGACCGGTGTCGTGGCCATCGCCTTCATCAACTACATCCTCGTCGCCGTGGACTGGATCAGCGCCGAGCTGGGCATCGCCAGCGACAACTGGACCCTCAAGCTCGCCGTCTTTCATACCCTCTTCAATCTCTTGGGCATCGTCATCATGGTGCCCCTGCTTAACCCACTGGTAACCTTGTTGCGGAACCTGCTGCCGGACCCCAAGCCAGACCTGGTGGCCCCCCTTTACCTCAACGACGCCGTCGCCGAGTTTCCGGACGCCTTGGTGGAGACGGTGCGCAAGGAAGTCCTGCACCTCTATGACAATGCCTTCGAGGTCCTGGCTCACGGCCTCAACCTGCACCGGCACGACATCCGCTCCGAGGCGGATCTCCTCGAATTGGCCCAGCAACCCGAACAACTGATCGAGTTCGACATCGACGATATTTACGGCCGCAAGGTCAAGGTGCTCTACAACGCCATCGTCGAGTTCACGAGTCGTAGCCAGGGCCAGTTGCCCCAAGAGCATATGGAGCGCATCTATGTCCTGCGCGAGGCCGCCCGGGACATCGTGGAGGCCATCAAGGATGTCAAGTACATGCGCAAGAACCTGGTCGCCTACATCCTCTCCGACAACGCCAGCATCAAGGGCGAGTACAACAAGATCCGCGCCCAACTGGGAGAAATTCTGCGTGAACTCAATATCCTGCGCGAAAGCGGGGAGGATGCGGACCTGGTGGCCCTGGATGGGCTGCGATTGCAGATGGAAGAAAACGACAGCACCCTCAACGGTGACCTGGACCGCCTCATTCGCGAGGGCCGGATCACGGCCCCCATGGCCACCTCGCTGATGAACGACAGCAGCTACGCCTACGACGTGGCGCGCAACCTCATCACGGCGGGCGAGAGCCTCTTCGCCCCCCGCGACCTGGGCATGCAGCAGGCGGCGCGGGACATGGAACTGGACGAGGATGAGCTGAACGACCTGATGCGCCAACCGAGCTAACCCGGTATCCTGGCAAAGGACGGCGGCAACTTGCCGCCGCGGCAGCTCTTACCCTATCGAGGGAGTATCCGAAAATGGCGGTCAAGAAATTCCTCAAACAGGTGGCCGACCTGTTCGACCTCGGCAAACGCAAATGCAAGAACAAGAAGGTCTGCATGGAGGAGGCCGTTGCCCGCCTCCAGGCGCGCCAGACGGAACTTGAGACCCGCCTGGCCGGGGATCAGAGCGACAAGGCCCGCAACAAACTCGCCAAGCAGTTGAAGGTCGTCACGGCCAAAAGGCAGAAGGGCGAAAAAATCATCCAGGAGATGGCGGCCGAGGAACAGCCTCCGGCCCAGCCCTAAGTCCCCGGGTCGCAAGGATGCTGACCGCGACGGGGGTGGGCCTTTGGGCAATTTATTAGGGCGTCAAAGGGGGGAGGATGACTTGCACACCTGGCCGCCAACCGCGGCTGGCGGCTGGCGGTTGAACTAAGGCAGGCCTGTTTAAGCGATCTTTACGACGATGTCGTGCAGAACGCGACTGGCCTCCAGCAACTTGTCGGCTGCCCCGTACATGTCCCGATAGATTTCCCGGGTCCGGAAAACATCCAGGGCCATGCTCAGCGCGTCCGCCGCCGTGGCGTCAGCCTTCTGCGCCAGCAGCTTCAGGTTGGTGTCCCTGTCATAAAGATGGACCAGGGCACGGCGGTAGGTCTGCTCCATCTTGCGCTCGGCATTGCGCGCAAAGGTGGCGTCCTCATCCGCGAGGGCCGGGTTACTCCCCAGCTTCGCATAACCCCGTTGCAAGGCCTCCACCCCCTCCTTCAAGAGGACCGCCATTTCCAGGATGTACTTGTCCGAGTCGAAATCCAGGGCGCCCATCTCCCGCGCGGTGATCTTGGTGTAGTTGATCACATAGTCCAGAGACTGGATCGCGCCCAGGATATCCTCGCGATCCATGGGGGTCGCAAAGGCCTTGTACAGGGCGTCGATATTGCGATTCTTGAGCTCGTCGGCCTCCTTTTCAAGGCGACGAATCTCATTCAAGGACTCTTCACTGCCGGTTTCCATAAACTGGAGGAAGGTCGCGGTCGATTGCACGGCCACATCGCATTGTTCACACATCATGCGGAAAAAGTCCGGCATGACGGGGAAGATGCGGTCCATCAATTTTCCAACCGTCGAATTGGAATTGCCACTCATTGTTAGGTTCCTCGATGCAAAACGAAAATCAGATAGGGGTCAAGCATGCCGGCTAGCTACCGGGACTAAGGTCCTGGAGTCATCATCCTGCAACCCCCGTAAAGGCGATGACGTAATAGGTAAGCGCTCCCACCAATCCCGAACCCGGAATGGTGATAATCCAGGTGCTGGCGATATCCCGCGCCTTTGACCAGCGTACCGCCTTGGGGCGTTCCGAGGAGCCAATGCCCATGATCGAAGAGCTGACCACGTGGGTAGTGGATACCGGCGCGCCCAGCGCGGAGGCTCCGAAAATGACGAGCGCGGAGGTTAATTGGGCACTGACCGCGTGGATGGGACGCAGCTTGAAGATGGCGAAGCCAACCGTTTTCACGATGCGCCAGCCACCGGAGAGTATCCCCAGGGTGATGACGGTCGCGCAGGCCAGAATGACCCAGAAGGGTACGACGAACTCATCAATGAAATGGCCAAGCACCAGCACCAGGGTAATGATACCCATACTCTTCTGAGCATCATTGGCGCCATGGGAAAAGGCCAGCGCCCCCGCGGTTATGAACTGAATCTTACGCAGCGGCTTGTTAGCCGAGGGCTTGGCGCCGGCGAGCACCATGCTCAACAGGCGCATGATGAGAAATCCGACCCAGAACCCCAGCAATGGGGAGACGATCAAGGACAAGAGGACCTTGGTTACACCCGTCATTTGCCCCTTCGTGGCCAGTTCGGTGAATCCCCAAACCACGGACGAGGAGCCAACCGCGGCAATGACAGCGCCCACCAAGCCGCCGACCAAGGCGTGAGAGGAGGAGGAAGGAATGCCATACCACCAGGTCAGGATGTTCCAGAAAATCGCCCCGAAGACCCCGCACATCACCACGGCGACCGATAGGACCGCGGGCACATCACTGATGTTGATAAATTTCCCGATGGTGTTGGCGACGGCGGTGCCGCCGAGGAGGGGACCAAGAAACTCGAAGGTCGCGACGAGGACCACCGCTTGCACGGGGGTCATGGCGCGGGACGCAATCATGGGGGCTATGATGTTGGCCGCATCATGGAACCCATTGGTATAGTCGAAAATGAGTACGATCACGATGGCCGTTATGGCGAGTATGGTTACAGTATCCATTGAATGCCTGGTTGTTGGGTTGTTGCTGGTTGTTGCTGGGATCCAGACCCGCTACCTTCGGGGAACATGCCCCGATCCCGGTCACAAGTCCGCGGAAACTCATTGGCCCATCTTGCAACTGCTTTTCTAGGATTTACCCAGCGGGAGGACCCGCCCTTTACACCGAGCACCGCCGATCCCTGCCAAGAGGCGTCTAAAACTGCGACAACCCGCGGAATGAGGATCGACCGACCCGGACCTCTTGGCAGCACCGAGGCTGCCCCGCCCAGATCACGGGGATAAAGCCCCCGCCTCTTGGAGACCTTGGCATGAGGCCGCGCGGGTCCTAGACCAGGTGTTTCAAAGTGTCGTAGCGTGATCACGACAAGAAACCGTCAAAGGCTCTTGCCAAAATCACTCGCCAGAGTGAAGGTCACCCGCATCGCCAAAGTCCCCGACGCGGAGTTTACAGAATTATTTCCGATGCGTGATATTTTTGTGAATAATTCGTTACGGAATTATTACTACATGCCCCAGCCAGGGGCGAAATACCCCCGCATCAGGACGCAAAGGCGCGGTTGTAAAGACCGGTGAGGGGTTCGACGGGGTAACGAAGGGGCAGAAAGCGCTGGCCGGCCAGGGCGACGATGCCGATCCATTCGTGATGGGCGCCAAAGACGACATGATGGCTTTTGATGCCACCGGCCTCCAGCCAGAGGGTATCGTCACAGGACAGGGGAGTGTGACCGACCAGGACGTGGGCCTGAGGACCCAGACCGAAGACTTTCCGCAGGCGCTTGATGTCCCCTGGGCCATAGCCGGCGGGGGAATCGGTTTTACGCAGCCGCACCCGAGTGACCTCGCGCTCCAGTCGGGGATTGTCCCGGATATTGATCAGCATGTCCCGGGTGACGGTGGAAGTCGGGGGCCCCGCATGGCAGGTCACGAAGCGGGACGAGGTGGCGACATAGGGCAGCCGTTGGTAGAGCCGGGTCATGGCCTCGAAATAGGCGGTGCCCCGCTCGTCGCGTAGGGCGTGTTCCCAGAGGACGCCCTGGGGCACGCCCCCCTTGCTGATCTCCTCGGAAAAGCTGTCGTGATTGCCGCGCAGGTAGTAGACCTGGCCGGGGAAGACGAGCTGCAGACGAAAAATCAAGTCCATGAGGAGCATGGAAGTGCCCATGAAGGCCTCCAGACCCTCCTCGTCCGGGTGAGGCGCATCGCCGATGATGAGGAGGGCCACCTTACCCGCCTCCAGCCCTTCCAGAATGGCGTTCTGGGTCAGCACCACCAGCAGGTTGTCGAGACGGGCATGGAGATCCCCCACGAAGACGGGATCCAGTCCCGGTGGTACCTCGACCAGCCCCCCCGGGCGGCCCTTGGCATCCCTGGGCTGATTGGGATCGGACCCTATCCAGGCGATTACGCCCTCGATCAAGGCCAGGGCCTCCTCCGCGGAGGGCTCGGCGATGGGCGCGCCCAGAAGCTTGGCCAGGCGCTCCAGCTTGGCCAGCCGCAGGTTGGCGGCGGGTTTCCAACCCGCCTTGGGCGCCAGGGGCGAGAGGCAACTCCCCTCGGTCGGCGCCAGATTCTTGAGGGTGAGACCCTCCGGGGTCAGCTTGATGCGCAGATGATGGGCCGCCACGGTCTCAGGGTAGTCCAGCAAATCCTGCTGCTGTTCCTCCTCCCGCCCCAACACCAGGCTATCGCCGGGCACCAGGCGCAGAAAGCCATGGAGGGAATCGGCGGGATTTTCCGGGTCCTCGATCAGATAAGCCCCACTGGGGACGGTGCCGCCCTCGGCGGTCAGCATGGGCTCGGGATAGAGTTGCAGGCGCTTGCCCTGCTCGCCCCCCAGTTGCATCAGGATCGGGGCCAGGGGGCAGGCAAAGCGCACCTTGGTCTCGCCGAGACTGACGGAACCGGCGATTTCGATGTCCTCGCAGACACCAAACTCGTCCACGAGATCGCTGAACCGGCGCAGGAATCCTCGTGAAGACTTCTTGGTGGGAAAATTCATCTCAGCCTCCCGTCGCGTCCAGGGCAATTCGCCAGGGGGCGGCATCCTGGTCCTCGCGTACATAGACCCGCATGCCGGAACGTTGAAAATGCGCCGCAACTTCGCCGAAGAGTTGCATCTGGCGGCGAATGTGCCCCAGGTCAAGAAACTGGTCCACCGGATGGGTGCCCTGGAGGGCCCTGGCCAAGCGCCGTTCCAGGACCAGTTCCGGCGCGGGCAGGAGAAACTCGAAGACGAAGCGCTGGACCCAATCCGGATCCCAAAAATGGCGCTTCAGCGGCGGGCACCGGATGCGCTCCGTCTCCAGGGTCAGGTCCTGGAAGCGCGACAGCCATTCGGGCTCGAAGAGCGCCAGGCCTTCCTTCACGCCCAGGAAGGGTATGCCGAGCTGAACCTCCCGGGGCCGGAGAGCCATGGCCTGGGACTTCCACCAACCCGCGACGCTGACATCGATATAGCCCTCTTCGGGCCAACCCTTGATCCGCTTAATCAGGGTGGTCTTACCGGAACCCGGTGGCCCGGTCACCACCAGTTGCCGGAACTTGAGATCCGGCGGAAACAGCAAGCCCTTGATTTCCTGGCAGGCCTCCACCGGCACCAACGTCAGCCCACTGATTATCCGCTTCATTTCCCCCCACCCAATCCTAGGCTAGTACCCCAGTCCCGGTAAATCACGATCTCTCATGGACCTAACGCGGGTCCTTGACCACTGCTTCCCGAAGAAATTAAGTACAAAGCATAGGGCGCCAGAAGGCGCCCTATGCTTTGCACCCCCTTGCCCGGTGGCAAGGAGGTGGCGACGACGCTAGCCCTCGGGGACGAGGGGCAGCGCCAGCCGTAGTTTAGCCGCCAAAGATGGCCCTGAGGATAAAGTAGATGATGGCCGCCAGGGCGGCGCCGACTGGCAGGGTGATGAACCAGGACACCACGATATTGCCCAGCACCCGCAGGTCCAGGGCGCCGATGCCCCGCGCCAGGCCCACGCCCATGACCGCCCCCACGGCGATATGGGTGGTGGAGACGGGCATGCCGAGGCCGGAGGCCACCACCACCGTGGCCGCCGCCGCCAGGGTGGCGCAGTAGCCGCGGCTGGGGGTCAGCTCGGTGATCTTGGTGCCAATGGTCTGCATGACCTTGTAGCCAAAGGTCGCCAGACCCACGACGATGGCGATGCCGCCGGCGAGGAGGAGCCACACCGGGATGGGGGCCTTTTTGTGGAGTTCGCCGGTGTTGACCAGATCGAAGACCGCCGCGATGGGGCCAATGCCATTGGCCACGTCGTTGGAGCCGTGAGCAAAGGCCATGGCGGCGGCGGTGAAAACCATCATGGGGGTGAAGACCTTTTCCACGCTAGCATAGTGGAAGTTCTTGTCCGCCGCGTTATCGACCTTGACCTTGTTGACCAGGATCTTGCCGAGGATGGCGACAAGGATGCCCACCACGATGGAACCAATCTGAGTCTGGATGAGGGTGAAATGGAGGTCGAAGTTCTTGAGGCCCTTGGAGATGGTCACCAAGGCGACGATGTAACCGACTAGGAAGACATAGAAGGGGGCCCACTTCTTGGCGTTGCCGAAGGGGTCGTCGGTCTCGAACACCAGCTTGCGCACGCTGAGCATGAGGATGAGGGCGATGATGCCGCCGGAGACGGGCGAGATGAACCAGCTCGCGACGATCTCGGCAAGGCCACCCCACTTGACCGCGTGCAGGCCGATGCCCACCGCGCCGAAACCCACCAGGGCGCCGACGATGGTGTGGGTGGTGGAGACGGGCCAGCCACGGCCGGAGGCGACCATGAGCCAGATGCCCGAGGCCAGCAGGGAGGCCAGCATGCCATAGACTAAGAGATGGGGCGTGCTCGCCAAGACCGAGGGGTCGATGATACCGGACTTGATGGTGCCGGCGACGGTACCGCCCGCCAGGAAGGCGCCGGCGAATTCGAAGATGCCGGCGATGATGATGGCCTGCTTGATGGTGATGGCGCCAGACCCCACGGAGGTGCCCATGGCGTTGCCGACATCGTTGGCGCCGATACCCCAGGTCATGTACATGCCGAAAGCGAAGGCCAAGATGAGAAACCAAGTGCCGGATTCGGCAATGATTTGACTTTCCATAAATCCCCCAGAAAAATTTAGGTCAGAGGAGTCGGTCACCCCATGAGGACAACCCAGTACGGAAGGACTGGGTGCGGGTCATGGGTCTTACCGGTCGGGAGCCGCGCTCAGCGGGCGATGAGCAGACGCAGGCGATCGCCGACCTTCTCGGCGTAATCGGCCAGGTCGCCGATCCACTGGATCAGCTCGTACCAGAAGATGACCGAAACCGGCTTGAGACTGTCTTCCTGGGCGAACAGGGACTGGGACAGGGCCATGCCGAGCTTGTCGGTATCGTCCTCGATGAGGTTGAGTTTCTCGATCATGCCCTCCACCGTCTCGGCCTCGCGGCCACGGAAGCCGGTCTCCACCAGTTCGTCCAGCTCGGCGATCAGTAGGCCGGCCTGATTGACGGCATCGACGCAGCGCGCGACCAACTGGCGCAGGTCATCGGCCATGCCTGGAGGTACCTGCATGTCGCGCTCAACCAGGAGCCCGGCGATATCCTGGGCGGTGTCGGCGATGGAATCCTGCATGCCCAGGAGATCGAGCAGGTCGCGCCGGTCCACAGGCATGAACATGCTCTTGGGCAACTGGGCGCGCAGCCCATTCTTGATGGCGTCGGCCTCGTGCTCCTTGGCGAAGATGATGTCCTTGGCCTTGACAATACCCGCCTTGTCATTGGCGATCAGAGCCTCGAACAGACCCGGAACCTCGGCGACGCATTCGCCGACCACAACCATGTGCTTCTGTACTGGTTTGAAGGGGGAATGCCCGAACAGCGAGGCGATGGGATTGGTACCTTTCAAGAGATTACTCCTCAAAGTGAGTGGAAGAGTTTTTTAGCGGCCACGCTTGCACTGGTCGGGGGTCGGCCCGGCCCCCGTACAATCTCCTCCCCCTAGACTCAAACGAGTCTAAGTTTGTTTACCTAAATTTTTAGCTCGCCATCATTCCGTCAGGAAATAGTTACGAAACAGGAAACCTTTTGTCATCTTTGTTTGATCGAAATCATCCTTGTTGGTGTCTTTGCACCCTTATGATGCAGGTTAGATTTTACACATATTTTACATAAATTTTACACAAATTTTATATCCTCGCCATCCCCCCCGGGAGGCATGGCCAACCGCGGCCAAGGCACCATTAGGGCCCACAGTCCGCGAAGCCCTTCCTAGGGGGCGAAAGCCATCTCACCGCCGGATTCCCGGTTAACAAGCAGGTAATAACGCGATGCCTATGGAAACGGGTGACCTCGAACTCATCATTCGGATCCTCCTCCAGGTCGTCCTCCTCTCGGGGTCGGCCATTTTTTCTGGTTCCGAGACCGCCCTCTTCTCCCTGAGCCGAATCCACTTGCAGAAACTGCGCAACACCCGGGACCCGGCCTCGGAGGGCATCCACGCCCTCCTCGACGAACCCCGGCGGCTCATCATTTCCATTCTGTGCGGCAACGAGTTGGTCAACATCGCCTCCTCGGCCAACATGGCGGCCATCCTGTTGACTATCTTCGGGGCCGAGGATGTGGGGTGGATCAACATCCTTGTCATGGTGCCCATGCTCCTGCTGGTGGGTGAGATCACGCCCAAGACCATCGCCGTCACCTTCCCCGTCGGCTTCGCCAAGAACGTCAGCGCCAAGGTCCTGCCCCGCTGGATCTGGCTCATCACCCCTCTGCGGGAGGCCGTGCGCCTGGTGGCGGACCGGGTCACCACCTGGGTCGTCGGGGACGCCGTGGCCCGCGAGAATCTCCTCCAGCCTGACGAACTCAAGACCCTCCTGGAGGAGGGCGAGGAGACGGGGGTCATCGACGCCACCGAACGGGTCCTCATCGACAACCTGCTGGAGGCCTCGAATACCGAAATCTCCCACATCATGACGCCGGGGCCGCGCATCCGCTTCCTCGACGCCGATCTGCCCCTGCCGGAGCTTATCGAGGAATTTCGCCGCCATCGCCACCCCCGCATCCCGGTCTATTCCGGGCACTGGGACAACGTCATCGGTTTTCTGTATTCGGAGGACGTGCTGCGGCTGATTCGCGGCGGGGCGGACCTGGAAAAGGTCCAGATCCAGGAGATGCTGAGGCCCATCCACTTCGTCCCCCCCACCATCAAGGTGGACGAGATGTTCAATTTCTTCCAGACCCACAACACCCGTTCCACCATCGTCCTGGGTGAGTTTGGCGAGGTGCTGGGCATCGTCACCATCAAGGACGTACTCAAGTTCATCTTCGGGGAGATCACCAGCCCCATGCGCGGTATCGAGGATCACGAGCGCGACGAGGTGGGCTATATCGTCCCGGGTGACATGCGGCTGCTGGACTTTTACAACCTGACCAATATCGATATCACGGACCCGATGATGACCACGGTCGGCGGCGTCGTCTTCCGCCTCTTCGGCCGGCTGCCGAAGGTGGGAGAGAGCGTCATCCACGATGCCTACAGCTACACCGTGCTCCAGGTCGAACGCCTGCGCATCGCCCGCCTGCGGGTGGCCCCGATGGAGGAAGGCGCCCTGGAGGAGGAGGAACTGGCAGAATTGATCGAGAACCAGGAGGCCTTGCAGGACCAGGAACCTTCCGCCCTGGAGGCGGCCCTCGAAGCCGCCCGGGAGCCGGCTCACTCATCAACCCCCGACGCCCGCTAGGAGAACCGCGATGGACCTGCTCATCCCCTTCTTTATCATGATCTTCTTCCTGTGCCTGAAAGCTTTTTTTTCGGGCTCGGAGATCGCCATCGTCAATTCCGACAAGTTCAAGATGCGTCACCTGGCCAAAACCGGGGACCGCAAGGCGGCGCTCCTGCTCAAGATGTTCCGCACCCCGGACGTCATCCTGGGCACCACCCTGGTTGGCACCAACGTCGCCACGGTCACCATCTCGACCCTGGGCGCCATCATCGCCATCGAGGCCTTCGGTGAAATCGGCGACATCATCTCCGTACTGATCATGACGCCCTTCCTGCTCATCTTCGGCGAGATCGTGCCCAAGAGCATCTTTCAGCAAAAGGCCGACACGGTGGCAAGGGCCATCATCCCCTTCCTGCGCTTTTTTTCCCTGGCCTTTTATCCGGTGATCTTCGTCTTCAGCCGGATCGCCCGCTTCGCCACCCGCCTGGTGGGAGGCAGCACCGCCGGCCACACCCTCTTCATCACCCGGGAGGAATTGAGCGTCCTGCTGGACATCAGTGACACGGGCAGCGGTGTTGGCTCCGGCAAGGTGGATCGGCGCAGCATCCGCCGGGTCATCCGCTTTGCCGACACTACCGTGGGCCAGGCCATGATCCCCCTGGCGGACGTCATCGGCTTCAACGAGATGCGCAGCACCGCGGACGCCGTCCAGACGGTCATCAAGCATGGCTACAACCGTCTGCCGGTCTATCGCGGCAATATTACCAACGTCAAGGGCGTGCTCACCCTAACCACCTGGGACATGCTGGACCCGACGACGGAGGAACGGCGCTGCACCGACTTTATCCGCCCGCCCCTGTATCTATCGGCCCAACAAACCATCGACCAGACCCTGCGCCTGCTCCAGGCGCGAGAGGATCACATGGGCATCGTGGTGGACGAATTTGGCTCTGCCATCGGCATCATCACCATGGAGGACATCTTCGAGGAGGTGGTGGGTGATATCGAGGTGGGCTACGACTTCGATGAGTACCAATCCAAGCGCCAATACACCATCGAGGAGGAGAGCGAAAACAGCTATGTCATGAGCGGCCGCTCGCCCCTCTCCGAGGTCAATGACAAGTTGCATATCAAACTGCCGGTTTACGTGGCCCATACCATTGGTGGCTATGTGATCACCCGGCTGCGGCGCATTCCCCAGGAAGGGGATTCCATCCTGGACGACGGCTTCCGCTTTACCGTCCTGGAGGCCGATCCGCGCACCGTGCTCAAGGTGCGGGTGGAGCGCGTCTGATAACCCGGCGGCCGGGATGCCAGTCTTAACCTAATGTTCATTTAGCCGTACTAGAGTTTGTTCAGTACCCACACCATTGAAAAACCCTAGGGGGCTCGTATGGACGGCATCGTCGGCCAGTTGCGTATCGGCGAGAAGATCGGACTCGGCTTTGCCTTGGTGGGTCTCCTCTACCTGGCGGCCATCTGGCAGTACCATCGGGGCCAGGACGCCCTGATCCGGGACTACGGCCAGCTCCACTTCAGCTTCGTGGCGCGGGTCAACCAGGCCTTTGCCATCCAGACCCATCTCCAGCAGGCGCGCCTGGCGGAGGGCGACTTTTTGCTCCATCGCCGGGAGGCGGATATCAGCCGGGTGGAGGAACAGGCCCGGCTCTTGCTGGAACAAACCCAGCAACTGGCCGCCAATCCCGAGCTGGCCGAGGCTGACAAGGCCATGGGCCAACTGGCCAAGACCTACCAGCAAGGCTTTCTGGATATTGCCGAGGCCTGGCAAATCAAGGGGCTGGACGAAGATAGCGGGCTCCAGGGGGCCTTCCGCCGCTCCGTCCACGAGCTACAGCTGCGATCGCGCAACTTCAACGCCGGCGACTTGTATGTGACCCTCCTGCAGATGCGGCGGGGCGAGAAGGACCTGCTGCTGAGAGGCGAGGAACAATACGCCGCGCGCGTCCAAACCCTCATCGACCAATTCCGGGACCTGGTCCAGCAGGCCGATTTCTATCCCGAGGTGAGCCAGGCCCTGCTGGATGAGGTGGCTATCTATGCCACGACCTTCCAGGACTATGCCCGGAGTGTCCTGGCGGGGGACGAGATAACGGGAGGCAAGGGGCCCTTCCGCGATGCCGGCCATCGCCTGGAGGCCATTCTCGCCACCCATTACGTGCCAGGCCTGGAGACCGCCATCCTGGAGATGCGGCGCCGGGAAAAGGACTATCTGCTGCGGGGCGACCCGGCCTACATTCGGCAGGTCCAGGATATCGCCGCCCTGATCCGGGGCCGGATCGGCACCGCCCCCATCATGGCGGAGGATCAAGCCCAACTTGGCGCCCTGCTGGCCAACTACGAAAGGGACTTTCTGGCCCTGGTCGCCCAGAACGATCTCATCGCCGGGCTCACCCTGGGCATGGATCAGGCCGCGCGGGACATGGAACCTCTGGCGCGCCAAAACCTGGAGCAGGCGGACCAGGCCATGGTCGAGGAATCCGCGCGCCTGGTGGTGGCGACCCAGCGACAAGGGCGGAGCAACTTGCTGGTGGTGTTGGGGGCCGTGGTCCTAGGGATCCTCTTTACCTTCTTCCTTACCCGGCGGATCGTCCGGCCGGTGCGGGAGATGGCCGGTTTGCTCAACCGCCTTACCCACGAGAGCCCGAACGAACGCATCGCCACCCTGCCCCGCTCCCGTGACGAACTCAACGCCATGGCCCAGTCCCTCAACACCCTGGCGGACCACCGCACCCGTTTCGTGCAATGGTGGAAGACCGCCATGCGGGAGGCCACCGCCCTGCGCAACCTCCATCAGGCCGCCGGCGAGGACATCCGGGATCAGGCCTTGGAGGAAATTCGTCAGGCCGCCCTGGCGCAGGTCCAGCAACTCAATGGAATGCGCGGCGAGTTGCTCAAGCAGGCGGACCAGATCGAACAGAGCTGCCAGCGCCTGCGCCAGGCCCGCCCAGGTACCCTGGCCCCCGAGGTCGGCCAACTGGCGGAGAGCGCCAAGACCATCCGTACCTTGCTGGAGGTCACGGCCTAGGCCGGGTCAGGCCCCAGGACGTCGGGCCGCCGGGAGCACACGGCCCCGGCGCCCGAATCGTCACCAAACCGTCAATCACATGTCATGTTTTTTCATCTCTGCCACCCTTTTTGGTCCCTCACCCTCTATCATTAGCCGGTGATTTTCGGTTCCCACCGAGCGCCAGGCGCAGCTTCCGAGCCAGCGCTTTCCGCTTGGTGCGGACCAGCCCCAATAACCGTCTCCAGGGCCCTCCGGGAAGACGAATATCCTGGGCATTGACGTAAGCCAGCAAGGTCCGACCCCTGGGGTTTGGCTATAGCCGCGTCACCTTGCCCCTATCTCGTGCCATTGATTCCGGCCAGGCATTGGCCAGGGGGACCAGCCACCATGATGATTGATACCCACACCCACGTAGCCGTCGCCGATTCGGGCGGCAAACTCCTCAAGCTGCGGGATGCCATCGAGCGCCTGTTGCGGCGTGACGCGAAAAAACCCTTGGAGAAGATTCTTTCCAAGATCCACCCGGCGGACCTGGGTCAGGTTATCGAAGGTATCCCTGAGGAATACGTCACCATTCTCTTCCTGAGCATCCCGAACCCGAGCGTGGCTGCCGAAGTCATGGCGACCCTGTCAACGCGGATGCTATCGGATGTGGTCCGCGAGGCGGACGTGATGCGGCTGGCCCCCATCCTGGACCAATTGGCGCCGGACGACCTGGTCGATTTCATCGGCAAACTGGACGAGGAACTGGGCGCCAAGGTGACCTCAGCCCTGACCAAGGACAGCCAGGAGGAACTGGAGGACCTGCTCCAGTACGACCCGAACACGGCCGGTGGCATCATGACCACCGAGTTTTTCTCCATGACCGACGATTCGCGGGTGGAGCAGGCGGTGGAGGCCATCCGCGGCCGTGCCGACATGGAAGACGTGGAGATGGTTTATTACCTCTATGTCACCAACAGCCATGGCCGCCTGATGGGTGTCGTTTCCCTGCGCCAACTGCTCCTGGCGCATCCCTCCAAGTTACTGCGGGATGTCATGAACTCCCGCATCATCCGCACCCTCGTCACCGACAGCCAGGAAACCGTGGCCAAGTTGGTGGATAAGTACCGGCTGCTGGCCATCCCCGTGGTGGATGAAGAGGGTATTCTGCTGGGCATGGTCACGGTGGACGACGTTATTAACGTCATCGAGGACGAGACCACCCGCGAGATGTTGGCCATGGCCGGTACCAGCAGCTCCGAGCTGTTGACCCAGTCGCCCCTCAACATCTTCAAGCTGCGCGCGCCCTGGCTGATGGCCGCCTTTCTGGGTGGTGTCGGCGCGGCCTTCGTGCTTGACCAGTACGAGGCCACCCTCGCCCAAATCATTCAATTAAGTGCCTTCCTGCCCATCGTCATGGGCATGGCCGGCAACGTGGGTACCCAGGCCGCCACCGTCGCCGTGCGCGGTCTGGCCACGGGCTCCCTCAAGCTATCCCACTTTAAATCCCTGCTGATCAAGGAGTTGTCCGTTGGCCTCATGCTGGGCTCCTTCTATGGCCTTATGCTGTCCCTGGTCTCCTACCTGATGTTCCATAATTTCGAAAGCGTCCCCAACCTCATGCTCACCGTCGGCGTGGCCATGTTGATGAACATCTGCCTGGCGGCCATCATCGCCTCCTCGCTGCCCATGCTCTTTCAGCGACTAGGCACGGACCCCGCCCTCGCCTCGGGCCCCTTCGTGCTGACCTCCATCGACGTGCTCGGCGTCATCAATTACCTGATCGTCGCCTCCATCATTTTCGATATCTAGGGCTGCCTTGGGGCGCATCGCCGCGCCAGGGCCTGCTTCCGGGCCGCGGTGCCCGGGAGGCTGGCCCGCCTTTTGAAATCCCGGGTGATCACGGATGCCGCCTTCCCAGTGGAGGCGGATGCCGCCGTCAGCGGTGGGGGGTGTGCATCGCCAGAGATCCCCCACCGCCACTAGCTGGGTACCCTCGAAGAGGCAGGGTACGTAGGGCCTGAGCCAGGACGGGATGGCGGCCTCCTGGAAGAGGTGCTTGAGCCGCCGCTGGTGGGACTGATCCGCGAGGCGGCAGACCAAACCCCGAGCGCCAAAGCGGACCTCCAGACCGGCGGGCCAGCAGGCCGTCGGGTCCAGCCGGGCCCCCACCCGATCCAGGAGGCGGAGGCAACCCAGCCCCGCCGGAAGGGCGAGTTCCCCTTCCCACCATTTCAATACCGCTGCCCCCGGGACCGGGGGGAGCGGCGCCATGGCATAGAGGTCATCGCGATAGCGGCGCGTCTCGCAGCCCGGCCAGGCCACCAGGGGGGTACGATCCGGGCGGGCCCGCATCAGCTCCGCGCGGATGCGCCCCAGATGGCGGCTGTCCGGGGTAGGTAGTCCAAGATCGGCGAGCCAGTGCCGCAGCGCGGCGGCCTGGAGGGCGGGCGCGCGGACCGCCAAGGCCGTCAGGGAGAGGGTTCCGGGCCGGCTGCCCCCGATCCGGCCGATTTCCCGCGCCGCCAGCCCCGCGATCAAGTCCTGGGCCTCGGCACAATGAGCGGCCGAGCGGGACAGGCTGGCCGCGCAGGCGGGCCAACGCTCCGCCAATAACGGCAGGATGCGGACCCGCAGGTAGTTGCGATCGAAGTCGAGGTCGCCGTTGGAAGGGTCCTCGATCCAGGTCAGACCCTGGGCGCGGGCATAGGCCAGGAGTTCGTCCCGCCGATAACCCAACAAGGGCCGCAACAGCCAGGCCCCGCCCAGTCGCGCCCGCCGGGGCATGGCCGACAGACCCTTGACGCCGCTGCCGCGCAGCAGAGCCAGCAGCAGAGTTTCGGCTTGATCGTCCTGGTGCTGGGCGGTCAACACCAGGTCACCGGGGCCGGCTATCGCGCTCAGGGCGGCGTAACGCCCCGCCCGGGCCAGGGCCTCCAGACTCTCGCCGCGCTGGCGCTGGAGTGCCAGGCGGCGCAGGGTCAGGGGCACGGCCAGGCGGTCGCACAGGCGATGGCAGTGGTCGGTCCAATCGCCGGCGGCGGGGCTCAGACCGTGATCGACATGGATGGCGGCCAGGTCCAGGGGCCTCAGTTCGCGCGCGGCGGCCAGGGCATGGAGGAGGACGGTGGAATCCAGGCCACCGCTCAAGGCCACCCAGAGGCGAGGGGCGTTGGGAAAGGGGTCGAGCGCCTGGAGCAGGCGCTCGGGGGTGGGAATGGCCATGGGAACGGCCGGGGCCGCCGCCTATTCCTTGAAGCGGGCGAAGCCCATGAGGCGCTTGTAGCGGCGGGCCAGGAGTTCGTCCAGATCCTGATCGGCGAGCTTGGCGAGGTGGCGGCTCAAGGCTTCCTTGAGGCTCGCGGCCATCTGGGCCGGGTGACGATGTGCGCCACCCAGGGGCTCGGGGATGATCTCGTCCACCAGGGCGTGCTCCTTGAGCTTGTCGGAGGTGATGGCCATAGCCTCCGCCGCCAATTCCGCCTTGTCCGCGCTCTTCCAGAGGATGGAGGCGCAACCCTCGGGAGAAATGACGGAATAGGTGCCGTATTGGAGCATCAGCAGCCGGTCACCAACGCCGATGGCAAGGGCCCCGCCGGAGCCGCCCTCGCCGACGACGGTGCAGATGATGGGAGTGCGCAGATGGGCCATCACCAGCAGGTTATGGGCGATGGCCTCGCTCTGGCCGCGCTCCTCGGCGCCGACGCCGGGATAGGCGCCGGGGGTGTCAATGAAGGTCAGGATCGGCAAGCGGAAGCGCTCCGCCATCTCCATCAGCCGCAGGGCCTTGCGGTAGCCCTCCGGGCGCGGCATGCCGAAGTTGCGATAGATCTTTTCCTTGGTGTCCCGGCCCTTCTGGTGGCCAATGACCATGACCGGGAAACCGTCCAGGCGTGCCACGCCACCGACGATGGCCGGGTCGTCGGCATAGTTCCGATCGCCGTGTAGCTCCTGAAAGCCCTCGAAGATGCGCGGCACATAGTCCAGGGTGTAGGGCCGCTGGGGATGGCGCGCGAGCTGGGAGATCTGCCAGGGGGAGAGTGCGGCGAAGGTGCTCTCGGTGAGGGCGCGGCATTTGGTTTGCAGCCGCTCGATTTCCTCGCCGATGTTGATGGCACTGTCATTCCCAACCAACCGCAGTTCCTCGATCTTGGCCTCGAGCTCGGCGATGGGCTGTTCAAATTCAAGAAAGTTTAGATCCATGATGGCAACATCTTAATCAAAATTGGTCCTTGGCGACAGCGGCAAGGGGCCATGCGAAAATCACGGGATTCGCGCTTGCCATTTTAGGATTCCTTGCCGTGGAGGGGACCATGCGCCCGCTACTCTTCGTCTTCCTGCTCTACCTCTTCCCACCGGCCCTGGTGCAGGCCGACGAGCCCTGGGTCACGACCGGGCCCGATGGCCAGCCCGAGGTCCACCTCTATTTCTTCTGGGCCCTGACCTGTCCCCACTGTATCCAGGCCCACCCCGCGATCGCGGCCATTCCCCAGGCCCGGCCCTGGGTGAGGCTGCATGCGCTGGAGCTGACCCGTCATCCGGATAACGCCCGCCTTTATCAGGACATGGCGGAACAACTGGGGGAAGAGGCGACCTCGGTGCCGGCCCTGCTCTTCTGTGGCGAGATCCAAGTGGGCTGGGATAGCGATGACACTACGGGCGAGAGGATTCGTCAGCGACTGGATGCCTGCCGGACCAGCGCCGCGTCTGCCGGGCCCAGCCGGGTGGCCGGGGCCCAGGCCGCCGAGCACCCGATTGAATTGCCGCTCATGGGCGCCATCGACCCCGCCCACCTCTCCCTGCCGCTGCTCACCCTGGTGCTGGCCGGGCTGGACGCCTTCAACCCTTGCGCCTTCTTCGTCCTGCTGTTTCTGCTATCCCTCCTGGTTCATCAAAAGAACCGCACCCGCATGCTGGTCATCGGTGGCATCTTCGTGACCATCTCCGGCCTTATGTATTTTGCCTTCATGGCGGCCTGGCTTAGCCTCTTCCAGTTACTCGGCCACCTTGAGGGGGTCACCCTGGCTGCGGGCGCCTTGGCGGTGCTCGTGGGCATCCTCAACATCAAGGATTTTCTGATGTTCGATCACGGGCCCTCCCTGTCCATCCCCGCGTCGAAAAAGCCGGACATCTTCCGGCGCGCCCGCGCCATCCTGAGCGCCGATCGCCTGGGGGCCATGGTGGCCGCGACGATCTTGCTGGCGGTTGCCGCGAATTTCTACGAACTGCTCTGCACGGCGGGCTTCCCAATGGTCTATACCCGCTTGCTCACCCTGGCCGACCTGACGCCGGCGGGCCGCCTCGCCTATCTCGCCGCCTACAATCTGATCTATGTGCTGCCCCTGGGACTGATTGTCGTCCTTTTCGCCCGCCACCTGGGGTCCCGTAAGCTCAGCGAGCGCGAGGGTCGCCTCCTGAAGCTCTTGTCTGGCATCATGATGCTGGGTCTGGGCGCCCTCCTCTTGCTGGCCCCCGCCCTCATCAGCCAGGTTAGTAGCGCCTTCCTCCTGATGGCCCTGGCCCTGGGTATCACCTGGCTCGCCGCCCGGCTGACCCGTGGGACATGAGGCCTCCCGTACCCCCCTGGCCTGGGCGCCGCCCGGCGCGGGCCTGATCCGCCACCAACATCCCACCAGGAGAATCCAGCCCCGTGAGCAGTCCCAACGAACCGGCCACGAGGGGCCCAACCCCCGCCACCGCCACCGGCCTGCGTGTCAATCACCAGATCCTGATCCCCGCGACGGACCTGGAAGAGCGCTTCATCCGCTCCCCGGGGCCGGGTGGGCAGAACGTCAACAAGCTGGCCACGGCGGTGCAATTACGCTTCGATGCCGCTCGCTGCCTGGCCCTGCCCGAGCCGATGCGGGAACGCCTGGCCGGCCTGGCGGGCCGACGCCTGGGGGGCGACGGCTTCATCACCATCGAGGCCCACCGCTACCGCACCCGCGAGCGCAACCGGGACGATGCCCGACAACGCCTGGCCCAACTGCTGCTCCAGGCCACCGAGGTGCCCAAGCCGCGCCGCCCCACGCGTCCCAGCCGCGGGGCCCGGGAAAGACGGATGGAGGCCAAGCATCAGCGGGCCCAAACCAAGCAACGACGCTCGGGACCCTTGGGCGAGGGATGAGGGATGCGGGCCTGGCGTCCTAACCCTGGGTCCCGGGCATGGCCCCTCCAGGTTCGTCGCCAGCCCCCTCAGAATTTATAGCCCTTGGGGATGACCACCAGACCTTCCGCGGAGATATGGAAACGCGCCTTATCCGCCGCGGGATTGATGCCAATAGCGGTACCCGGCGGCACCTCCACCTCCTTATCGATAATGCAGCGCCGCAGATGCGAGCGCTCCCCGACCGAGACGCCACTGAAAAGGATGGCGTCCTCGACGATGGCGCCATCCATCACCCGCACCCCCGGGAAGAGGATAGAGTGATTGACACCCCCACCACTGATGACGGTACCGGCCGCCAGCATGGAGTTGACGAAGATACCCTCGGTGCCGGACAGGCCGGGTATGGTGCGCGCCGGGGGATTCTGACCCTGGGCGGTGAAGATCTTCCAGTCACTCTGGTAGAGGTTGAGGGGCGGATCGTGCTCCAGCAAGGCCATATTGGCCTGGTAATAATCGTCGATGCTGCTAAGGTTATTCCAGTAGCGATCCGGGGAGACCCGGCCGCGTTCCCCCCCAAAACGATAGACGCAGACCTCGGTATCCCCCGCCAGCTTGGCGACGGCCTCGGCCACCGAGACCTGGTCGGCGGCGATCACGGCCTCCGCCGACTCCAGCAGGGCGAGCAGGAAGTCCTTGTTAAAGAGATAGACCCCCATGGGGGCGCAGTCGGCGCCGGAGGCGGGGGCATCCGCGGGCAGGAGACCGCGCACCCGATCCTCGCCGGCCAGATCGAAGGCCAGGGTGGGTTTGGGCCCCGTGTCCGCCCCACGGCAGGCGGCGGTGATGACCGCGCCGCGCTCCCGGTGGTGACGGATCAGTTCGGCGTAGTCCATGCGGTAGACCAGATCGCCGTCCAGGGCCAGCACGAAACGCTCGGCATTTCGTTCGATCAGATAGCGATTCTGGCGCATGGCGCTGAAGAGGCCGCCGTACCATTCGGTGCCCTCGCGCATCTGAGGAGGGATGGGGGTGATGTATTCCCCGAGTTCCGGATGGAAGATAGACCAGCCGTCGCGCAGGTGCTTCTGGAGGGAGTGGGACTTCCACTGCGTCAACACCAGGATCTGGCGCAGCCCGGAGTGCAGGCAATTGGCGAGGGTAAAATCGATGATACGAAATTTGCCACCGAAGGGGACGGCGGCCTTGGCTCGATGCAGGGTAAGCGGCGCCAGGCATTCGTCCTGGCCAGTCGCCTTTACGATCGTCAATGTCTGGGCGGGCATGGCTCTCCTTTGAATGGGCTAGACAGGGGAACTGGGACCGATGGGGACGGCGCGCAGTCTACCCTATCCCGCGGCCAGGGGCGCGGAAATCGCCGCGCCCCTACCACCGCGCCCGACCCGGGACGCTCAGCCCGTATTCCGCACCCCGGCGGCAATGGCGTTGATGGACCGCAGCAGGGGCCCCAACCACTGCTCGCGCTCCTCGGGCGTGGGGCCCCGCCGGTAACGCTCCAGGAGCACGACCTGGATATGATTCAGCGGGTCCAGGTAGATGTTGCGGCGCGCGAGGGAGAGCTGGAGTTCCGGGGTCTCCTCCATCAACTGGTGTTGTCCGGAGATATTGAGGATCTGGAAGACGGTGCGGTTATATTCCTCGCGGATACGGCGATAGATCAGCTCGGCCTGGGGGCGGTCCTGGGCCAGCCGCAGGTATTGCTCGGCGATGTGTGGCTCGGCCTTGAAGAGGGCCATCTGGGTATTGCTTAAGAGGGCCCGGAAGAAGGGCCAGTCCTGGTACATTTTCTGGAGCTTGGCCAGGCGTTCCAGCCCATCGCCGCGCCAGCGCTCCAGGGCAGTGCCCAGGCTATACCAGGCCGGCAGGGTGTGGCGCGACTGGGCCCAGCCGAAGACCCAGGGTATGGCGCGAATGGAGGTCAGGGAGCGGTCGGCCTGCTTGCGATGCGAGGGCCGGGAGCCGATGTTGAGCAGGGCGATGGCGTCCATAGGCGTGACTTCATAGAAGTAGTCCAGGGTGCCCGGGGACTTGATCAGATCGCGATAGGCCTCCTCGCCCAAGCGGGCCAGTTCGTCCAGGATGCCGATATAGTCGTTGCGATCCGGTTTCGGCTCCTCGATCAGGCAGCGGCTGGCGAGGATGAGGCCGCTGATGCCCATGGTCAACTCGTAGCGGGCCGTCTCCGGGTTGGCATAGCGGTAGGACAGGACCTCGCCCTGCTCGGTAAACTTGATCTGACCGTGGACGGTATCCGGCGGCTGGGCCAGGATGGCCTCGTAGGTGGGGCCGCCGCCGCGCCCGACGGTGCCGCCGCGGCCATGGAAGAGACGGCAGGCGATGCCGCGATCCTTGGCCAGGGCGATCAGCTTGCGCTGGGCCTCGTACAGATGCCAGGTGGAGGCGAGGATGCCGCCATCCTTGCAGGAATCCGAATAGCCCAGCATCACGTCCTGCTGGTTGCCGGAGGCCTGGAGCAGGGCGGCGTAGGTCGGATCATCGAAGAGGGTGGTCATGACCTGGTCGATGTGGCCCAGGTCCTCGATGGTCTCGAAGAGGGGGCTGACGCGAATGTCGCGGAACCAGCCGCGATTGTCCCGCCCGGCCAGACCCGCCAGCCGTGCCAACAGCATGACTTCCAGCACATGGCTGGCGCTGTGGGTCATGGAAATGACGTACTCGCCGAAGGCCTCGGGGCTGATCTCGGCCCGCAGCCGCGCCATGACCTCGAAGACCTCCAGGGTCTCCCGGGTCTCGGCGGTGAGGGTGGGTTTGTCGATATGGAAGGGGTGCGGATGGGCGATGGCCTCCGCCAGTGCGATCAAGCGCTGGTCCTCGGTCAAGGCCTGGTAAAAAGGGGCGCCGGGCTGGCGGGCGAAGAGTTCCGCGACCGCGGCCGTGTGGCGCGAGGATTCCTGGCGCAGGTCGAGGTGCATCAGGTGAAAGCCGAAGCTTTCGGCGAGGCGAATCAGGTCCTGCAAAGGCCCAGCCGCGGCGCTGGCATCGCCATGGCTGATGAGGGAGTCCCGGATCAGGTAGAGGTCCTGGCGGAAATCCGCCGCATCGGCGTAACCCAGGGGCAGGTCCTCGGGCTCGGCGGCGATGCGGGCACGCACCCGCGCCAGGTTGGTCAACAGGCGATGACGGATGATGGCCAGCTTGCGCCGATAGGGCTCGTGAATGAAGCGGCGCAGATTCTCGCCCATGGTTTCGACCCAGTAGCCCTCGTCGGCGTCCAGGCCATCGAGAAAGGCTGGCGAGGGCTGACAGAGGGTGTCGCAGTGACTGAGCATGCGCCCCAGGTCACGCACCCGTTCGCTATATTCCTGGAGCACCAACTCATGGTGCATCCGCACGGTCAGAGCGGTGGTCTCGGGCTTGACGAAGGGATTGCCGTCGCGATCGCCGCCAATCCAGGAACCGAAGCGGATGAAGCTGGGCACCTGGATGCCGGCCTCGACGCCGTAAATCCGTCGTATCACCCGCTCCAGGTTGGCATAGACCCGGGGAACGGCCTGGAAGAGGGATTCGCGGAAAAAGTAGAGCCCCTGGCGCACCTCATCCGTCACCTGGGGCTTATGCACCCGCACCTCGTCCGTTTTCCAAAGGATCTGGATCTGGGCGAGGATGGCGCCGAGCTTTTCCTCCGCCTCATCCTCGTTGAGGCGGCGGGTGCGCAAATCCTGGGCCAGCAGGAAGATGCGGCGAAAGGTCTCCAGTATGGTGCGGCGCTTGGCCTCGGTGGGATGGGCCGTGAAGACCGGCAGATAGACCAGTTGGGCAAGCAGGCTTTGAAAACGCTCGGGGCTGACCCCCGCGGCCTTGAACTCGCGCACCGTATGATCGAAGGAGCCCAGCCAGAGGGGGCCGCCCTCGCTGACCTGATCCATGCGGTGCCGGTAGCCATGCACCTCCTCGGCGGTACTGACCAGACCGAAATAAATGGTGAAGGAGCGGATGATCTCGGCCAAGGTTTGGGGGTCCAGGCCCTCGATCTTGCGCATGAGTTCATCGAGCCGCGCGGGATCGGGCCGCTCGCGCAGCCGGGCGAAGCCCTCCCGCAGGCGCTCCACCATCACTAACACCCGTTTGGGGCTGTGCTCGCGGAGGACCTCGCCCAGGAGGGCGGTAAACAAATCGATATCGCGCCGCAGCTCGTCGTCGGAGGCTTGGTGATCCATGCTGGGATTCCGGACCGCCGGGACCGGCGGGGAGAGAAAGAGGGTAGGGATATGTTATACCCAAAACACCCGCGTTTCGGTCTCCCGGTGTCCCGCGATCCGGCGGGGTGGTACCTGGCGGGGGGCGCCGTGAATACATCCCAGCGGGCTTGGCGACAGCATCCTTGTTGGCGACCCCCCCGCCAACTCACATCTGACGAGGCCCGGGCCGGGTGGTGTCTGGCGGGGGACGCCGTGAATACATCCCTGTAGGCTTGGCGACAGCATCCCTGCTGTCGACACCCCCGCCAGCCCCCACCCGGCCCTCCTAGCAAATGCCGAAGGGCGGCTGACACTGGTTGGGTTCGGTAGCTCAAGCCACTGATTCTCTGGCTACCTCCCCCCTCGCGGGAGAGGGTTGGGGAGAGGCGGTTTGAATGGCTACGAATCGCCCAACCGCTTGGCACTGCTCGACGCCAAAGCAACAGCAGAGGAAATCGGGAAGGGGTGAGGGGCGCGCCCCGCCCCGGGACGGAGCGGGGCTTGTGGAGTGGCTAGTTGGTGGCCTTGGCGGCCGGAGCGGCGGGGGGAACGGCACCCCAGCCGGGATAGCCGTAGCCGGGATAGCCCCAGCCACCGCCATAGGGATTGCCCCAGCCGCCATAGTAGGGGTTACCCCAACCGCCGTAATAGGGGGTATTCCAGCCACCATAATAGGGATAGCCACCATAGGGATAACCACCCCCATACCAGGGCTCATCCCAGCCCCAAGGCCCACCGCCACCCCAGTTACGCATGGAGTTAAAGGGACCAAAGAAGGCATTGGCGGAGAAGGAAGCCACGACCGAGGATCCGGCGATGGCGGCGGCAAGCAGCAAACGTCTGTTGATCGACATGGTTGAGTCTCCTCAAGATTGGCGTGAAGCGCGGCCCCATGCACCCTTGCCGAGAGCCGGCGCGGAAAAGAATACTAGCACCCCATCCCAAGCATTTTGACATCAATCAATATCAGTACATTTAGCTTTACTGATACGCTCCTGGCACCTCACCTCCCTCGGCAAGTTGCGGGAGAGTCTTCGGGCAAGGGGAGGTCAGCTGGCGGGTAACCGTTCAGCCTAAAAACGGCAGTTAGCACCCCACGCCAGCCCCTTGCGAGCTGACGAAGCGGGAGCCCGTGGTAGCGGATGCT